>JAGRJO010000153.1 GCA_020442725.1 Lysobacterales bacterium | reverse complement strand
CAGATTTTAACAAAAAAAATACAAAATGATTATAAATAATATTTTAGATGTTATAATCAGTCTATGAAAACGACGACGATAAATTAAATTTTAGTCTTACACATAGATTTGCGGAAAGGCACTTTTATGTGCTTTTTTTTTGCGTTGAATTTTAACTGAAAAATAAACAAATATCTGAGTAATTATGCCGATTATCACTTTAGCCGATGGCTCAAAAAGAGAATTTAGTAATACAGTATCAGCTTATGATGTAGCAGCCGATATTGGTGCGGGTCTTGCAAATGCAGCTTTAGCTGCAAAAGTTAATGGAGAACTGGTTGATTTATCAACAAGTATTACCAATGATGCAACCTTATCCATAATTACCTCCAGAGATGAAGAAGGAATTGAAGTTATCAGACATTCAACTGCCCATTTGATGGCTCAGGCTGTAAAAAGACTTTTCCCTAAAGTTCAGGTTACTATCGGACCTGTGATTGAGAATGGTTTTTACTATGACTTTTCCAGTGAACATCACTTTTCAGAGGAAGAATTAGAAAAAATCTCTGAGGAGATGAAAAAAATTGTCAAGCAACAACTACCTGTCGAAAGACAAGTTATGGCCAGAAATGATGCAATCAAGTTGTTTGAAAACATGGGTGAGAAGTATAAAGCGGAAATCATTCGTGATATTCCGGAAGGAGAAACTCTCAGTTTATACAAACAAGGTGAGTTTATTGATTTGTGTCGTGGCCCTCATGTGCCCAATACCTCAAAGCTAAAAGTTTTTAAATTAATGAATGTCGCAGGCGCTTATTGGCGAGGAAACAGCGACAACGAAATGTTACAAAGAATTTACGGCACGGCTTGGGGCGATAAAAAAGATTTAAAAGATTATTTATTCCGTTTAGAAGAAGCCGAAAGAAGGGATCATAGAAAACTAGGCAAAAGAATGAGTCTTTTTCATTTTCAGGAAGAAGCTCCAGGAATGGTTTTTTGGCATCCGGGCGGTTGGTCTTTGTACCAATCTGTTCAACAATATATGCGCAAGAAATTAACTCTTCGCGATTATCACGAAGTCAATACTCCACAAATTGTTGATTTTACTTTGTGGCAACGCTCAGGGCATGCTGACAAGTTTGGCGATGATATGTTTTCTGTCGAATCAGAAGGACGTAAATTTGCAGTTAAACCAATGAATTGTCCTTGTCATATTCAGATATTTAATCAAGGCCTGAAAAGCTACAGAGATTTGCCTTTAAGACTCGCAGAATACGGTTCCTGTCATCGAAACGAGCCATCAGGTGCTTTACATGGTTTGATGCGTGTCAGAGGATTTGTGCAGGATGATGGACATATTTTCTGTACAGAGGGACAAATTCAATCAGAAGTCTCCGAATTTATCGACTTTCTTCACGAAATTTATCAGGATTTTGGTTTTACAGACATTATTTATCGGCTTTCAACTCGTCCGGAAAATAGAGTTGGAAGTGATGAAATCTGGGATAAATCCGAACAGGCTTTGGCACAAGCATTGGATAATAAAGGTTTAGAATGGCAAGAACTCCCTGGTGAAGGTGCTTTTTACGGACCGAAAATTGAATTTTCACTAAAAGATTGTCTGGGTCGTGTTTGGCAATGTGGAACCATTCAAGTTGACTTCTCAATGCCCGCTCGCCTTGATGCAACCTATATTGGCGAAGACGGCAACAAACATGTCCCGGTTATGCTTCACAGAGCGATTCTTGGATCATTTGAAAGATTCATGGGAATCTTGATTGAACACCATGCCGGAAACATGCCTTTCTGGTTGGCTCCGGTTCAAGCGGTAGTCATGTCAATCACTGATGCTCAAGCCGCTTATGCAGAAAATATTTACAATGTTTTACAAAACAATGGCTTCAGAGTAAAATTAGACTTGAGAAATGAGAAAATCGGCTATAAAATTCGCGAGCATACACTAGAGAAGTGTTCGTATATGCTGGTTGTTGGAAATAAAGAGATGGAAAACGGAACCGTCACATTACGAAATCTCAAGGGTGAGACTGTCGGGAATTTCACAGAATCTGAATTGTTGGAATATTTCAATAAAGAACAGTCTGAAAAAAATTAATTAACCAGAGGATAAATTAACATCGCTAAGCAAAACCAAACAAGAGTGAATGAGCAAATCACTGCAATGAAAGTCAGATTAATTGACAGTGATGGCAAACAAATTGGCGTACTGGCAACAGATGCTGCCTTGGATAGAGCAAAAGAACAAAAATTGGATTTGGTAGAAATATCACCAATAGCTGATCCGCCGGTATGTAAAATAATGGATTACAACAAGTTCAGATTTGAAAACTCGAAGAAAAAGCAGGCATCTAAGAAAAAACAAAAGAAAATTCAGCTCAAAGAGGTGAAGTTCAGGCCAAATACCGAAGAAGCTGACTATCAGGTTAAATTGAAGAATTTACGAAAATTTATCAATCAAGGCAATAAAGTGAAAGTAACTATCATGTTTCGCGGAAGAGAGTTGACTCATCGTGAACTTGGTAATAGAATGCTCGACCGTCTGGTGTCAGACTTAGAGGATGAAGTTGTTGTCGAACAACGTCCTGAAAAAATGGAAGGAAGATTTATGATTATGTTACTCGCTCCTAAAGTAGCGAAATAACACAATCTATTGGTAAAAACACCTAAGAAAAGGAATTTAAAAGCATAGAATAACTGAATTTTAATTCGGTTTTATTCGCTAACAGCAATGAGTTTGGGACAGCCACAAAGCACATGGTGCTACTTATTGTAGTTTTAACAGAAAAAAAGGAGCATTAACATGCCAAAAATGAAAACCAAAAAAGGCGCTGCGAAGCGTTTTAAAAAGACGGCTACTGGCTTCAAAAGAGGTTACGCCAACAAAAGTCATATCTTGACAAAAATGACAACCAAACGTAAAAGAAACTTGCGTGGAACTGACATGATTGATGAGTCAGATGTAAAGCAAGTGAAATCAATGTTACCTTACGCGTAGGAGTTAAGAAATGGCAAGAGTTAAAAGAGGCGTTATTGCTAGAAGACGTCATAAAAAAATATTAAAGCAAGCGAAAGGTTACTATAACGCTCGCAGAAAAGTATTCAGAGTTGCAAAACAAGCAGTTATCAAAGCCGGTCAATATGCATACCGTGACAGAAAACAACGCAAACGTCAATTCAGAGCATTGTGGATTGCTCGTATCAACGCGGCAGCTCGTTTAAATGGATTATCCTATTCACGATTTATTAACGGTCTCAAGAAAGCTAATATCTCTTTAGATCGTAAAGTATTGGCTGATATGGCAGTACATGATGCAGCAGGTTTTACAGCTGTTGCAGAAATGGCGAAATCAGCATTATAAATCAAATATAACTTCCTGAATTTTCAGGGAAATATATACAAGGGAATTAGCTTTTCGGTATCACCGAAATGTTATTTCCCTTTTTTTATGAAAAAATTAAAAGCTCACACAGGTGCAATGTGGAAAACTTAAAGCAATTACAGGAACAAGCCCAAAAGGAGGTCGAAACTTCGCAATCAATTCAGGAACTGGAAAACATAAGGGTCTCTTATTTGGGCAAAAAAGGAGTTATCACTCAACAGCTTAAACAACTGGGACAGCTTGATCCTGAGGTTAGGAAAACAGCCGGTGCAGAAATCAACAAAGTAAAAATCCAAATCCAGCAAGAAATCGCTCAGCAACGTGATTTCTTGCAACGCAAGGAACTGGATGAAAAACTGAAGGCTGAATCAATTGATGTGACCATGCCTGGCAGAAAAATGCCTACAGGTAATCTGCATCCTGTCACACGAACAATGAATCGCATTGTTGATTTGTTCTCTGGAATGGGCTTTGAAGTTAAAACCGGACCTGAAATTGAAGATGATTATCATAATTTTGAAGCACTAAACTTTCCGGCACATCATCCTGCCAGAACGATGCATGATACTTTCTGGTTCAATGATGATAAATTATTAAGAACCCACACTTCACCGGTTCAAATCAGAGCGATGAAACAAATGACTCCGCCAATTAAAATTATTGCACCGGGCAGAGTATATCGCAGTGATTCGGATCAAACACACACACCGATGTTTCATCAGGTCGAAGGTTTAGTCGTCGGTAAAAACATCACCTTTGCCGGTTTAAAAGGAGTTCTTAACCAATTCGTCAATGCTTTTTTCGAAAAAGATTTAAAAATTCGCCTCAGACCATCGTACTTTCCATTCACTGAACCATCAGCTGAGGTTGATGTTGAGTGGAAAAAAGATGATGGTAGCAGTGGTTGGCTGGAAGTTTTAGGTTGCGGAATGGTGCACCCAAATGTATTGAGAGCAGGGGGGATTGACCCAGAAAAGTTCACAGGTTTTGCATTTGGTTTAGGAGTTGAAAGGTTTGCAATGCTTCGATATGGAGTGAAAGACTTAAGGCAATTCTTCGAAAATGATATTGCGTTTCTTAAGCAGTTCAAATAAACAAGGTTAATTCAGATGAAAATAAGTGAAAATTGGCTAAGAGAGTGGGTAAACCCACAAATTTCTACGGAAGAACTGAACGAACAGTTAACCATGTTGGGACTGGAAGTTGACGATGTCATGCCTGCATCCGGAGAGTTTACTCAGATTGTTGTCGGTGAAATAGAATCAATTGAAAAGCACCCTGATGCAGATAAATTGAATGTCTGTCAGGTGAACGCGGGGCTTGAAGACAAGTTACAAATTGTTTGTGGAGCACCTAATGCCAGAGCAGGGCTTAAAGCACCTCTTGCACTTATTGGAGCTGTTTTACCCGGAAATTTTAAAATCAAAAAATCAAAACTCAGAGGTGTTGAATCTCACGGAATGCTGTGTTCCAGTGTTGAGTTAGGTTTGAGTGATGATCATTCCGGTTTACTGGAATTACCGGAAGATGCTCCTGTTGGTAAAGATATCAGAGAGTATCTGAAGCTCAACGACACAATCATTGATGTGGATTTAACTCCTAATCGAGCCGATTGCTTCTGTATTAAAGGAATTGCTAATGATATTGCATGTGCGAATGAATTAACTCTAAATTATCCTGAAATTAATGAAGTCCCTGCGACTCATGATGAAGTTATCGAAGTTGACTTGATTGCAGAAAAAGAATGCTCAAGATACTTATGTCGAGTGATAAACGGTATTGATAACACCAAAACAACACCGATGTGGATGCAGGAAAAACTCCGTCGAAGCGGAATTCGTTCAATTCATCCAGTC
>JAGRJO010000152.1 GCA_020442725.1 Lysobacterales bacterium | reverse complement strand
GCAGCAGGTAATATTGTATCCAGATTTATTTACGGCGACAGAAGTAATATCCCCAGTTATATGGTCAAAGCCGGAGTGACTTACAGAATTATTGCCAATCAACTGGGTTCACCTTTGAAAATTATTGATGTAGCAACAGGAACAACTACCCAAGAACTCAGTTACGATGTTTGGGGTAATATATTGACAGACTCAAACCCTGATTTTCAACCCTTTGGCTTTGCCGGTGGTATTTATGACAACGATACAAAGTTGACACGGTTTGGGTTTAGGGATTATGATGCTAATATTGGAAGATGGACAAGTAAAGATCCGATTAGATTCGATGCAGGAAATACTAATTTGTTTGGTTATGTGATTAATGATCCGATTAATAGATTTGATCCTACAGGTGAGGCAGATTTGGTTCTGTTAAGTTCGGGGAGAAAATTAGAAGATGACAAAACTATTAAGAATGCCACAGATTACGCCAATGATACTGAAGAATTTATTTTAGTTGCTCATAGTACAGAAATTGGGATAATAGATTTTAGAAATTCTTGGAGTGGGAGTTATGTTGATTATGAAGAATTAGCTAAAGAAATTATGAAAAAACAAAAATACAATGAAGATATTCCAATTAGAATAATTGGTTGTGATGCTGGTAAAACTAATAAATATGATTTTTCGCCCGCTCAAAACCTAGCAGATGCTATAAAAAAACTTGGAGGCAACAATGATGTTTTTGGAGCTACAGAACGTGTATATGCAACAACACCGGAAATCTATAAAGCACAGTTCAACTGGATAAGATTTAAAGGTAAAAATTAATGAAAATCAAACCATTATTTTTGATTTTTATTTCAATAAATGTATTATCTCAGCCAGCAGAGAGGCTTGACAAACCCTACGAGTTTTCTTCTAGTAGTAAAATTTGTAATTATACTAGTTATTATTCAAAAGAAATTTTATTGGAAATCATGAATGAAGCGAAAACAGGAAACTCCCAAGCTTCATATTTCTTATTTTTTGGCTCTAAAATAATTAAAAATGAAGAGTTACCAAGTGCAGACAATTTATTGCAGTTGATGTTAAATAATGGAAATCCTTATGGCTTAACTACCAAAGCTAGTATGTTATTTTTTAATAAGAAATATAAAGATGGATTGTTCTATTTTGAAAAAGCGGCTGAATTGGGAGATATCTCAGCTATATTGTCTTTGCGTGAGATATATAGTAGTGAAAAATATTCTGAATTGATGAATTTACCCTTATCCTTGTATTGGTGGAGACGAGAAGCACTGTCTGGGAATATTTATTATCTGAAGCAATACATACATAACAACCCTGAAAAACTTCCTATAAATGAGCTAAAACATTGGCAAAATGCATATAACATCTTGATTAATCAAGATAAAGTAGAAATATCCAAAAAAGATATTTCAACAAAAACAAAACTGATATTATTTCAAATAAACGAAAATAGAGAAAAAGCTATAAATACTCTTAAGAAACACCATCCATGGTATGGCAACTATAAATATTGTAAGTAATAAATATTAGATTATTGGTATGCGAAGCAGGGAATGACACCAATGACTTTAATTCACCTGCTCAGGATTTAGCAGATGCTTTAAAAAGAAAAGGAGGAAATAATACTGTTTATGCTAGTCCTGATTTACTAAAGCCAACTACTCCAGAAATATACAAAGCTCTAAACAAGTGGAATAAATTTAAAGGTAAATAATGAGAATTGTTTTTTTAACTCTATTAGTATTTTGCAATATATCGCATTCACAGCCACCGGAAAAGAAAGATAAGTTTGGTGAATTAATGATGAGCCGGTTTTGTCATTATGCTCCACTTAATGAGAATGATGTTAAACAACTAATTAATGACTCCAAGAATCGTGATCCATTGGCATCATATTTATTATATTTTGGACAAAATATGATTAACAGTGAAGCAGTTCCTGATAATACTACATTGCTAAATCAATTGGTTGAAAGTAAAAACCCATATGCTGCAATGATTATAGGTTTTATGTATCTTGATGAAAAAGAGACTCAAAAAGGAATCGACTGGTTAGAATTTGCAGCAAATTTCAATATTATCGAAGCTATAGATTATCTAATTAAAATTTACGAAGGAAAGCAATACCCAAAATTTAAGAACAAAGAATTAGCAAGCAGTTGGTTAAAAAGAAGAGCCCTAATAGGAAATATTTTTAGACTAAAAGCTTATATTTATGAAAACCCTCATGATCTTTCACAGACAGAGCTCAAGAATTGGAAAGATGCGTATAAAATTATTTCAGGAGGAGAAAATACTTCAAGCACAGATAATTTAACCCAAGAAACCAAATGGCTTATTTCAATATTTAATGAAAATAAAAAAAGGACTATGCAAATACTCAAAAAATATCATCCTTGGTATGCAAACTATAAATATTGCAATAAGTGAAAAGTTATCTGTTTACTATCAGGCAGAAAATAGCACGCATTAACCAAAGGCTGGCTCTACAAAGACAAGCTCAACCCAATAGCCGAACTGGATGCAGCAGGTAATATTGTATCCAGATTTATTTACGGCGACAGAAGTAATATCCCCAGTTATATGGTCAAAGCCGGAGTGACTTACAGAATTATTGCCAATCAACTGGGTTCACCTCTGAAAATTATTGATGTAGCAACAGGAACAACTACCCAAGAACTCAGTTACGATGTTTGGGGTAATATATTGACAGACTCAAACCCTGATTTTCAACCCTTTGGCTTTGCCGGTGGGATTTATGATAGTGATACGCAGTTGACACAATTTGGTTACAGGGATTATGATGCTAATATTGGAAGATGGACAAGTAAGGATCCGATTAAATTTGATGCGGGAGATACAAATTTGTTTGGATATGTGATTAATGACCCATTAAATCATCATGATCCCAGTGGTTTATCTAAAAAAGATAAATGGTATGGATTTAATGATAAAGATTTTAAAGACTATGTTCATCAAATTAAACAAGATGAAGGAAGAGCAGGAAATTATAACTATACAAAAGAAGAAATAAGAGATTTTTATGATCAGTGGGAAGCTGAAGGGAAACCTGCTGGCAAAGGTCGTACATCAGGTAAGGGTGGTTCATCCAGAGGGAAAAAGTGGGGTAAACGGATATGCAAAAAAATTCCAGGAATTGGTATTCCATTATTATTGATGGATCTAAAGGAAGGTGGCCCACAACATGCTTTCAATGAAGTTACCTGGCCTGTTAGTTTATTATGGTCAGATACAGATGAGTAATAGTATGAGTTTATTTAGAGTCTACACATCACTTTGTGTTTATCACAAGGATATGAGTGTCAATCAAATGATTGAAGTATTGGAGTATGAACCAAGCAGATCAAATGAGACAAGTGACAAGCATAAAGCTTCTGCTTGTATTTATACTACAAAAGATGAAATAGAATCAGTTGATTTAGATAGACATCTTGAGTATTTAATATCACACCTAAAAGATATATTTAAAAGGGTAGGTACTGGCAATAAACATGGATTTCATTCAACTGTTTCTGTTTTTTGGGAAGCTCCATCAGTAAGTTGTGGAGGTCCAACTCTTGGCTCTAAGTACATGAAGTTTTTTGGAGACTTGGGTATTGATTTTTGGTTTGATTTTTGGATTGAATAATGTCATTTTTTATAGCAAACCGTGTTATTCAACCAATGTACCAATATACAAAATATTTTTCTGAAGAATTTGCAATATATAATCATGATGGTAACAAATCTTATCTATTCCCGTCTCAAATAACATAGACTGGCATTTCTAGAATTATTGATATTTAAATGATAACGAATAATAAACTATACCAAAAAATTTTTGATGAATGGAAGTCAGGTAATATATCAAGTGCTTATGAATTGACTCGAAAATATCTTGATAGAGGAATTGAATCAAAAAAGGTGAATATTATCTTTGTTGATTTGCTAATCAGCTTGAATAATTTTCAGGAAGCAAAGCAGTTTCTTGATGAACAGGTTAATACATCAAACACAGAATATCTTCATCAGTTGTACTTGCAATATGGACATTTATATACCAAGAAGTCAGATATTCAAAGAAGCATTTCTTACTACAAAAAAGCTCACTCAATAAAACCTAATGACCCAGGCTCATTAATTTATATTGCTCAAAATTACTACAGTCAAGGTGATTTTGATAGTTCAATAAAATATTTTAATAAAGTCCTTAAAACGACTAAACAGTTAAATGACGAAGCATATTTTAATTTAGGCTTAATTGAAAAATCATTGCATAATTATGATAAAGCTATATTTTATTTTGAAAAAGCTTTAGAGCTTGACCCTGATTACTACATAGCGACTAATCAAATGAATGACTGTAGGCTTGCAAGAAATAGACATAATAAATAAGCATGTTACCAAAATGAATACTAGCCCCAAATCCAAAAAATATACATTCACATAAAATATTACATTTCAACAGAGGTGTTCATTTGAGGACACTGGATGCTCTGACGACAAAAACATACAATGAGTTTTCATATACTGCTAACGGTATATTATCCTCTATTACCGATGCCAATGGTCTGGCAACAACAATTACAAGAGGTGTAAGTGACAATGTAACCAATAGGGTCATATATGAATATGAAAAATGTCAAAGGGGGTCAAGCCACTTGTTTTATCATCAAACTTACAGGAATATGAGTGCACAGGTAATATACAAAGACACTTTGTCAGGCAACCAAACAGGCAGTGTCTCACGCACTTACGACAATCTGTTCCGGGTCACATCCCGCACAGTTAATGGTACTGATACCATCAATTTTGGTTACGATAATGATAACCTGTTAACAACAGCAGGTGCAATGACTATTGGTCGTGAAGTACAAAAAGGTGGATTAATTAATGGCACAACATTAGGAAATGTCACCACAACAAACAGCTATTCTGATTTTGCTGAAATTGAAAGTTACAATGCCCAATACAATTCATCAGATATTTACCATGTTAGCTATATCAGAGATAAACTGGGTCGAATAATCACAAAAACTGAAACAATTAACGCAGTAACCACTGTTTTTGAATATGATTATGATCTGGCAGGACGATTGGTAGAAGAAAAAACCAATAGTGTAGTCACAAACACTTGGGATTATGACCCAAATGGTAATCGAACCCACATCAACGGTGCACAAATTGCTACATACGATGACCAAGATCGATTATTAACTAACG
>JAGRJO010000151.1 GCA_020442725.1 Lysobacterales bacterium | reverse complement strand
ATTAAACCAATCTGCTTTTTGTATGGCTGTTCAAGATGTCCGATATTTTTTAAACGGTCTTTTATTTGAATTAGATGGAAACAAAATTCGTTGTGTTTCTGCAGACGGACATAGACTTGCTTTATCTGAAACCAATTTTGATAATAATAAACAAATTAATAAGCAGTTTTTAATTCCAAGAAAAGGAGTATTAGAGTTACAAAAATTAATTAGGGATAAAGATCAAAATGTTTCCATAAATATGGGTAAGAATCACATTAACTTTATTTGCGATGGGATTAGTTTAACTTCAAAACTGATAGATGGTAATTTTCCTGATTATCAAACGGTCATTCCGTTGGATATGGAGCAATTTTTCACAGCAGATAAAAACACTTTAAAGTCTGCATTATTAAGGGTTGCTATTTTATCCAATGAAAAATTTAAAGGGGTTAAGCTCAATATTGAGAATAATAGTTTAAATATTATCGGGCATAACCCGGAACAGGAACAAGCTGAGGAAATTGTTAATATTAACTCCAATATAAATGATATAAAAACCGGGTTTAATGTTAATTATTTAGTTGATGCAATTAATGCTATTGATAGCGATCAAATTATGTTCAGTTTTAAAAACGCTTTAAGCAGTTGTTTAATTAAACACCCTGAAGATAATAGTTGTCGATTGATAGTCATGCCCATTAGAATCTAATTTGTGTTTATTAACAAACTCAGAATATTAAACTTTAGAAATATTCTTGATAAAGATTTTAAATTTGAAAACAAAGTAAATATTTTCTACGGTGAGAATGGAGTAGGAAAAACAAGTATTCTCGAAGCAATTAATTATATTTCGTCCGGTAAATCATTCAGGAAAGGTAATTACAAAGATTTTATTAATTATAAATCTAACGAATTTACTATTTATCTCGGTTATAACAAGGATGATTTAGAAAACTCCATTTCTGTTCGTAAAGACAAAAAAGGTCAATGGAAAGCAAAAAAGAACAATACCAACATTTCTCAGCAATCCACTCTTACTGAGTCCTTGCCTGTAATTTCAATTGACCCTGAAGTTTATCGTTTAGTTGACTCAAGCCCACAATACAGAAGATCTTTTATTGATTGGTTAGTGTTTCACGTGAAACATGATTATTTACTATTGTGGAAAAAAACACATAAATGTATTAAACAACTAAATACTTTATATAAACTCAGAGGTAATACAAATGAGATAAATACATGGGAGCAAATATTAGTTAGTTGTACAGAAAAGCTCAATCAAGTCAGAAATCATTACTTTCTACAAATATCACCAATAATCACAAGTATAGTAAGAGAAATTTCACCGGATTTAGATGGTATTGTTTTGAGTTATAAAAGAGGTTGGACCGAAGGATTTTCTTTTATCCAACAACTTGAAAATGACAGGGAGAAAAATTTAAAGTATGGACAGCTTTTAAACGGTCCTCATAAGATGGATATAAAAATAACAATTAATCATACAGATGCTTCTAAAGTTTTATCGCGCGGACAAAAGAAAATGCTTTCTATTGTTTTTTATCTGGCTTATTTAAAAGTACTGGAAGTCAATCAGATTTTTCCAATCCTGTGTTTAGATGATTTTGACGCTGAGATTGATGAATATAAATTAAAAACAACGTCAGAATATTTTAAATCTTATCAGTCACAGATTTTTATAACTTCTGTTCATAAAGAAAAAATTGTTAAAGCATTTCCGAATGCCGATTTGTTTCACGTGAAACATTCATAGTTCTTGTTTTTATTGGTGTAATGAAAATTATATTGTCTTTTAGAGATGATATTAATCTGTTATAATTCCCCGTTGATATTTTAAGAGAAAATTTATATGTCAGATAACTATAATTCTTCCAATATTAAAGTCTTAAAAGGGCTTGATGCGGTTCGTAAAAGACCGGGAATGTATATTGGTGATACGGATGATGGAACCGGTTTACATCACATGGTGTTTGAGGTTGTAGATAATGCCATTGATGAGGCATTGGCTGGTCATTGTGATGATATTCAGGTTGTGATCCATAAAGATGGTTCGGTCAGTGTTTCTGATAATGGTCGTGGAATTCCGGTTGATATTCATAAAGAAGAAGGAGTTTCTGCTGCTCAAGTTATTATGACAGTTCTGCACGCCGGTGGTAAGTTTGATGATAATTCATACAAGGTTTCCGGTGGTTTACATGGTGTAGGTGTGTCTGTTGTAAATGCGCTTTCTATTAAGTTAATTCTTAGAATTAAGAGAGATGGAAAGTTATATTACCAGGAATATAAAATGGGTGAACCTTTAGCACCGCTTGCGGAAATTGGAGAGACAAATGAAAGTGGAACGACTTTGCAATTTTATCCATCAGCGGAAATTTTCTCTGATATTGAGTTTCACTATGATATTCTGGCAAAAAGATTAAGAGAGTTATCGTTTCTAAATTCAGGTGTAAAAATATGTTTGAGTGATGAAAGGGATGATAGAAATGATAAATTTGAGTACGAAGGTGGTATTTCCTCGTTTGTACAACACTTAGGACGTCGTAAGAAACCCCTTCATCAATCAGTTATCCATTTTGATGGTGGAGATGATGCAGGAACCACAGTAGAAGTTTCAATGCAATGGACAGACTCTTACCAAGAAAATGTTTATTGTTTTACCAATAATATTCCTCAGAAAGATGGGGGAACACATCTAGCAGGATTCCGAGGAGCTTTAACTCGAACAATTAATAATTATCTGGCTGGCAACTCTAAAAAAGGTGTTACAGCGTCAGGAGATGACTGTAGAGAAGGGTTGATAGCTGTTGTTTCGGTAAAAACCCCTGATCCGAAATTTTCATCACAAACGAAAGACAAATTGGTTTCATCAGAAGTGAAATCTATTGTTGAAAGTTGTGTGGGTGAAAAACTGGCAGATTTTTTCCTGGAAAACCCTATTGAAGCAAAAATAGTGACTGAAAAAGTCATAGAGGCAAGTAGGGCCAGAGAAGCAGCTAGAAAAGCCAGGGAAATGACGCGTCGCAAAGGAGCTCTTGATATTGCTGGACTTCCTGGTAAATTGGCTGATTGTCAGGAGAAAGATCCATCATTATCTGAAATATTTCTGGTAGAGGGTGATTCTGCGGGTGGATCTGCTAAACAAGGTCGTAATAGAAAATCTCAGGCAATTCTTCCGCTAAAGGGAAAAATTCTCAATGTGGAAAAAGCCCGTTTCGATAAAATGCTTCAATCCGCAGAAGTAGGGACTTTGATTACTGCTTTGGGATGTGGAATAGGTAAAGAAGATTTTGATGCGGATAAATTGCGCTATCATAAAATTATTATTATGACCGATGCTGATGTGGACGGTTCACATATCAGAACATTATTGTTGACTTTTTTCTACAGACAAACACCTGAGTTAATTGAAAGAGGTCATATTTACATTGGTCAACCACCTCTTTATAAGGTTAAATACGGCAAACAGGAAAACTATATTAAAGATGATGAAGAATTAAATAATTATTTACTGGCTCGTGCCATTGAAAACACCAGTCTTCATTATCAAAAAAACACTCCGCCATTGACAGGTCTAGGACTAGAACAGTTAATAAAACAACATTTGGATGTTAAAAGTATCACAAAAAGACTATCAATCATTCATGATAAACAAGTAATGAGATTGTTGCTGAATACGGATGTGATTGGTTCTGAAAAACTATCAAATAAACAGGAATTAAAATCTTGGTGTGAAAAAGCACAACAGTTGTTGAACAAAGAAGTAAAAGCCGGTGTGAGCTGGAGCGTCGATCTTTCAAAAGAATCTGATGCTATAGAGTTTATCGAAAATGCCAATGGATTGGTTAATACCACGACATTGAAGTATTCCTTCTTTGAATCATCGGATTACAAAGCGATTGCTGATTTAACGCAACAAACACTTGATTTAATCACAACCGATTCTTATTTCTTAAAAAATGAAAAAACATTTGAATTCAATAACTTAGAAGATGGAATCAATCAATTATTTGCAATTGCCAAAAAAGGATTGACGATTAGCAGATTTAAAGGTTTGGGTGAAATGAATCCTGAACAACTATGGGAAACCACAATGGATCCGGAAACACGCCGTTTGCTCCAGGTTACCATAGAAGACGCTGTTGGGGCAGATGAAATCTTCTCAACCTTGATGGGTGATGTTGTTGAACCTCGCAGAGAATTTATCGAACAAAACGCTTTATATGTTACCAATCTGGATGTGTAATTATGAATGAACAACTAAGACAAAGAATAGAGAGTTTGGTTAATAGCAACAAATGCATGTTGTTTATGAAGGGAAACCCCAAACAACCACAATGCGGCTTTTCAAGTAATACGGTAAAAATTGTACAAGAGTTGCTAGGCTCTGATTTTGCTACATTTAATGTTTTGGAAGATATGGAAGTCAGAGAAGGAATCAAAGAATACGGAAACTGGCCAACAATTCCTCAGTTATACATTAATGGAGAGCTTGTTGGAGGAAATGACATTGTTACTGAAATGTATAATACCGGGGAGTTGCAATCTTTACTAGGATTACCACAACCGGAAAGAACACCTGCAAAGATAACGATTTCTGAAAAAGCTAAAGAGAATATATTACAAGGAATAGAAAACATTGGCTCGAATGTATTAATGCTTTCAATAGATGGAAATTACAATACCCGTTTTTCAATTGAGCAACCAAAGGGATATGAATTATTTTCAGAAATAGGGGAAATAAAAATCTATATGGATATCGGGACAGCAAAACGTGCTAATGGGATTGAAATTGACTGGGTTGAAGACCTACAAGGTTCAGGTTTAGTCATAAAAAACCCTAATGAACCCAAAGCAGTGAACCAACTTTCTCAACAAGAATTCGCAAAAGGCTTAAAAGACGGCACGTTTAATCATATTTATGATGTTCGTACTGAAGCTGAATTTGCTCAGAAAGCCATTCCTGGTTCAAAGCGATTGGATAAATTAGCAATGCAGGAAATAGAGCAATTGGATAAAACCACACCTTTGGTGTTTGTTTGTAATGTGGGAAACAGCAGTATGGGTGCTTGTGAGTATTATCGAAAACAAGGATTTACCAATGTTAATAATCTTGCAGGCGGGATTTCTAGCTGGAAAGAATAAACATTGAAAAGTAAAAGGAACAAACTTGCCACTCAAATAGTGCCGGCAATAGTTGCTATTGTTTTTCTTTTTTTGTACAACAACTACGTTGATACAGGA
>JAGRJO010000150.1 GCA_020442725.1 Lysobacterales bacterium | reverse complement strand
GATAAATAATCATTTATTTGAAAAGATTGTGTGAATTACTTCTCAGTCAGTATTCTAGTTTTTTATTAAATTATGCTAAAAAAATTGGAATCAACATGGGAATATTTAGAACGAAATTTTATCCGTTGTCTGAAAAAAACTTGCCGGAAAAGTCAGTAAGTCCGGAAAGTACTAAGCTATCAGTAAATAAAATCAAGGTCATTAAAGACCAATACAAATTTAACAAAAGGGTTAATTTCCCTTCGGGAACTATTACGACACCAAACATTATTCATCGAGTTTTAACCAAGATGGGTTATGGTGCTAATGATGAATCTGTGAGTCATATTCAGTCTCTACCCGGAGCAACAGATACAGATAAAATTTTTGCTTATATTGATGAGCAATTAGACCCAATGAGTATCGATGATAATGCTGCCGAATCACAACTCAATAATGGTTATGAAACGCTCAACAAAACTCGCATTCAGCTTTATCAAGATCACTATCGCCGTCCTGATGGAGTTGACATCCCTTGGGAGGTTCATGTTCGCCCGGGCAGAGAAACAAACTACGCCAGTTATATGCGAGCGACTCAAAGCAAAAGGCAATTGCTGGAAATTTTAGTGGATTTCTGGCACAACCATTTTAATGTTTACATGGACAGTGGTGGAGTGCAACCGATGTTTGTGCATTATGACAGAGAAGTCATTCGAGCCAATGCGTTGGGAAGTTTTCGACAAATGCTAGAAGATGTTACGACATCGACCTGTATGCTTGATTATCTTGGAAACGGGGTGAATGATAAAGATGCTCCCAATGAAAATTATGCACGTGAATTACTGGAACTACATACTCTGAGTGCCAAGAATTATTTTGGACATATGGCACCTGAGGATGTTCCTGTTGATGGACAGGGACGTAAAATTGGCTATGTTGAAGCTGATGTTCTGGAAATGGCACGAGTTCTCACTGGTTGGTCTTATAGCGGAGCGGACTGGTGGGATTATCAAAATGGTAATGTTTCAACTGGTGAGTTTTTATATCGCGATGAATGGCATGATAAAGACCCAAAAGTAATATTGGGGCAAACATTTAATTTTGATCAAAATAACCCATTATCTGATGTTCGTAGCGTTTTGGATATGCTTGCCGAACATCCGGCAACAGCAGAGTTTTTGGCTTCTAAATTATGTAAACGATTTATCAGTGATAATCCGCCACAGTTAATCATTGATGCGGTTGCAAATACTTTGCATCAGAATTGGCAAGCTCCGGATCAAATCAAACAGGCAATGGAAACTTTGCTGAAATCGAATGAATTTCTGAATACTTGGGGAGAGAAAATTAAGCGTCCATTTGAAAGAATTGCATCTTCTATGCGCCAAATTGGTGTGACTTTTGATTTTTCACCGAATCATGAATACTCGTCATGGATGTTTTGGAGCCTGGATACCACAGGACAAAATTTATTCTATTGGACTTCACCCAATGGTTATCCCGATACAAAAATGTCATGGCTAGGAGCTTCCAATACAATGGCGACATGGAGATTTATGCAATGGTTTACTCGCTTGCGTGATGACAATAATGGCGATATTCCTTTCAATGATATTTTGAATATTACAAATACAGCGATTCCGGAAAGCAATAACCATACAGCAAATAATCTGGTGAATTTCTGGTTCGAAAAAGCCTGTGGACATCCGCCGAGTGTAGAAGTGCAGGATAAATTGGCTCATTTCATGTCGTACAGCAATTATACTGAACCAGGTTGGGCTCCAACTGACAGGAATACTCCTATTGATTTATCAACAAACGATTGGCCTTCTTACAATCAGGAACGATTGTATGCAATGGTCTCATCAATTTTTTTAACATCCGAATTTTTGTACAGGTAGTCTTATGAAAAAAATAAACAGAAGAGAATTTTTAAGAAATTCGGGTTTAATTACACTCGCGGGTTTCGGGGGCATGAAACTTGGGTTTGCTAATTCAGTGGTAAACACAATTAAAGGAACAAACAATAACGGCAAAGATTTGTTGGTATATGTGTTTTTGAACGGAGGGATGGATGGTTTAAACTTTTTACCACCTCGTTCGGGAGTAAATTACACAGAATACAGCACTGTTCTTCGTCCTGGATTACATATTCCAAATACTGAATCACTCGCTTTAAATGGTAATTCTGAATTTGGTTTTCACCCATTGGCAACTGGCATGAGAGATCTTTACAATGCTAATAAAATGGCAGTAATTCATGCTACCGGATTGCAACAATCGAATCGGAGTCATTTTGTAGCTACGGCACTCATGGAATTGGGTGTTGAAGATCAAAATGCCTCACTTGGCAGTGGTTGGTTGACACGTTATTTCGATTCATCGTTGACTACTCCTGATAACGCTCTGATTCCATCAATCGTACCTTCATACAATATCACTGATGCTGTATTAGGTGACTTATCAGCATTGATTGTGGGTTCACCAACTGAGTTTGCTTTAGATATGGGACATTGGGCGTGGGAAGATGCCATGCAAGCAACTGTTTTTGATGTTTTTTCAAATCCGACAACGCTAGAACAAACTGTTTCTCATCAAACTTTGCTTGCTTCACAAGTGATTCAGGGAATTGATTGGAATAATTATGTCCCGGAAAATGCAGCGAGCTATCCGGCAGGATATTTTGGTCAACAATTAAAAACAATTGCTCAATTGTATAAAGAAAATGTCGATTTGGAAATTGCCTATGTGCCAACCGGTGGTTGGGATACACATATCGGGCAGGGCACCGGAACAACCGGTGAATTCGCAAATTTAGTGCAAGAGTTGTCTGATGGACTTTATGCACTTTATCAGGATTTATCAGCGAGTTATTCCGGTAAATTTACAATTATAGTTCAAAGTGAATTTGGTCGCAGAGCTTATGAAAATAACAGCAATGGTACCGATCATGGTTATGGCAACCCGATGTTTGTGATTGGTGATAATGTCAATCCCGGGTTTTTCGGACAGTTTCCGGGACTTCAAAGCAATCAACTCTATGAAGAGGAAGATGTGAATGTGACAACTGATTATCGGAATGTTGTCAGTGAAGTGTTAATTAAGCGAATGCAGAATCGGTTTTTAGGTTATATTTTCCCCGGTTATGATAGTTACTCTCCCTTGGGTATAGTCAATGGTACAGATTTGTCTCCTGTTTATAATTTTGACTATGACCCGATATTTGCCTCAGGATTTGATTAAATATTTGAGGTGATAAAAAAAGGCTGATAGTTTGGTTCTGTCAGCCTTTTCTTTTATGCAGTTTTACAAGTTTATATATTCCACACCTTGTTTAAAAACAATATCTACAGGGATATTCTGTAATCGGGATAAAGCATTTTCCAGTTCAGATGAAACTTTCCCTTGTTCATGAACCCACTTTTCAACTCCTTCATAGTCTCCGTTACCTTGTAAAGTTAGGATTTTATTTGAAAGTGATTGAATAGCTTGTGACATTTTTTCAGGATTAACTGAATAATATCCACTTTCTTCGTCAAAGTTAAAGGCTTGTTGTTCAGCGAAATAATTAAAACGCAACATATTAGCCACACCATGAGCCGAACTCGAACCAAATCGTACCGAACGGAAAATACCAGCCATAAATGTCACATAGTTATCCATCACTTCACCTTCGGTGATTTCACCCATTTCATAAAGTTTTTCAACCATATAAAGCCCTAAAATATCTGCTTTGCCTTCTTCCTGAGCTGAAGCATGCTGTTTCAAAGCAGTCCTGACCGTTCCTTTGCCGTTGATGGTGTTTTTAATTCCTAAGCCGTGAGCAACTTCATGAAACATGGTGTTGCCAAAAAACGCATCAAAAGTGATGTGCTTTCTTTGTTCAGGTGCAACTAGAACTTCAGAAATTGGAACCAAAATTTTATCAAACTTGGCTTTCATCGCATTTTTTAACTGCAATCTTCTTGAACCTTTAGCGAGTTGAACTTTTTCGTCATTTGGTAAGTTAATCGCAATGGTTTTACTTCCGGCATTGGAATGACCGGCATAATACAGCGCATCGTAGGCATTTAAGTCTGAATCAGTTCCCGGAGTTTCAGTTTTATAGGCTTCATCAACCGGCAAACCTTCTTGTAAAACAGGGAGCAATTTTGCAAATTTGCTGAGTTTTTCACTCCATGATTTGTCCTTAATCAATACATAGGCTTCGAAAGCAGTTTTGTAGTTGTAAAGCTGATCTTCATAGTTTTCAATAGGACCGACAACAAAATCAATATCATTGGATTTCATGTCCATCCACGCCATATCACTTTCAAAATACTGACTTGTCATTAATGCTGTTGCTCTGAGAGCCAGATAATCTTTAAACCCTTGGTCTTCAGCAAGTTCAGATGCTTTTATCAATAATTTTGACGCTTTGAACAATTGCTCTGAGTAAACGTCATGATATGGTTTTGAGACTAATTCACCCTTATCATTTCTTTCAACAATAGTGTATAAGCCCGATTTTTCTGGATCATTTGAGGATTCAAATTCTTCTTTAGTCATATCATGAGGATAAAAATTAGCACCAAGTGGTTTTTCACCATAGGATTTTATAAATGATTGATCGCCATTTAGTCGATCCCAAGGTCCGTAATTAATATCAGCTAAGCCTTTTAAGTTGCTATCATCAATTGAATTTAACAATTCATCTTTATTTCCATAAGATTGCAACCAGAACAGCTCATCCATAATTTGTGAAATTTCAATCAAAATCGGAATCATTTTTTTCTGATTATCATTTAGATGTGATAAATCTGAAGTCAATGTGAATTCCGCATAAATATCTTCCAATTGACTGACTTCTTGTGTTTTTTCTACTTTTTCAACAGCAGCAGGTTCGTTTACAGGCTCGACCACCTCTGGCTTTTGGTTTTCCACAGACTGTTTGCTTTCGCTAGTAGCGTTTTCTTTGCCACAAGAAAATAGTGCAGCGAATGTTAATAAAATTATTATTTTTTTCATTATGTATTCTCAATTTTAAATTTCTGAGGAGAACTCCTAAGGAGTTCTCCTATAGTTTTAGTTAAAAGTGATAAGAAACTCCTAAAAAGAAGCCGTCAACGGTTAAGTCACTTTTATAATCTTCAACATCAGGTAAGTCTAAATCAAGACTTTTATAACCCAAATCGGCTCCAAAACCAAGTTTGCTTTCGTAACTCAAAGCAGCTTCAAAATCGGTGACTTTGGAGTTTTTGAAACTCAAAGCATTCAATTGGATTGAGGTTGAAAACCCT
>JAGRJO010000014.1 GCA_020442725.1 Lysobacterales bacterium | reverse complement strand
TGTTGCCCATTCTTTCATTGAGATATTCAAAGCCCCTACTCCGATAGAGCTTTTGAGCTGTTTTCATTTCATGAATTGTTTCGAGATACATTGAGTGATAGCCCATTTCTTTCGCTTTTTCGATACATTGATCAATCAGAGTTTTACCAACGCCCTGACCTCTTAACTCAGGAAAGAAATACATTTTTCTCAACTCACATATTCCAGACTCTTCCTCACCGTCCAAAGGGGCAATTCCGGCTCCACCAAGAACTTGTCTATTCAATTCAACGACAAAATAATGTTTTCCTTTTTTTTGGTAGTTTGAGTACATATCGAGTAATTCCGCATCAGCCATGGCAAATCCATCGCCACAAGCACCAAATTCTTCCAAAGTAACATGCACCAGACGATTGAGTGCATCGTTATCTTGTGGTTGAACATCGCGAATATTAATTCCAGACATAATCTATCTTGTTTCCAAATTGATATGCAACAACCTGCATTTCTTCTAAGGTTTCTTTGACTAGTTCGTCATAATCATCAAATGCAGCATTTTCAATATTATTCAATTTTTCATGTAGTGATTTTGTTTTAGGTGAGTTACTTATCAATGCACAACAATCTTTGTAAGGCTCAACACAAATATCAAACAAATCAAGTTCTCGTGATATTTCCACAATTTCGCCCTTATTGTAAGTTAGTAAGGGTCTTAAAATCGGCATATCAACCGATTTTGTCATACTGACAATATTCTCCATTGTTTGTGATGCAACCTGACCCAAATTATCACCTGTTACCAAACATTGCGCATGAACTTGTTGTGCTAAATTCTCAGCAACCCGAGCCATAAAACGTCGGAATAATATCAAATCATATTCCAGCTTTTGATCCATTAGTGCCAAATCAAAATGGGTATAAGGAACCAGAAACAACCTCACTTTTCCGGCAAATTCACTAATTCGTTTAGCAATTTTTGAAACTTTATATTCTTCAAGTTTGGATGACTGAAGATTACTGGCAGTAAAGTGAATAAAATCCACATTACATCCTCTTTTAGCAGTTAGATAAGCGGCAATTGGAGAGTCAAAACCACCGGAAAGCAAACACATAATCCTTCCTGTCGAAGACACCGGTAATCCACCAATTGCTTGTATTCTGTTAGTGTGAATCGCCATTCCTCTTGATGAAATATCCACATAAAAATACTGATCAGCGTGTTTTAAATTCACATTTTTCCATTCTGTATTTTTCAAAATAACAGTTGCTAATTGAATCTCTAAACCTCTGGAACTGAGTTGGAATCTTTTATCTGATCGTTTCACACGAACCGCGAAACTTTTTCCCTCTTTATAATTATCATTTGCTAACTTTTCAATCAAATTTTCCGCTTCAGCTAAGTTTGGAATTCCTTCAAAAATATGATATTTCTTTGCCGAAAACCAATACACACGACTAAGCCATGCTACTCCCGGTACTTCAGCTAATTTAGCTGCAATAGAATCAATATCTCCGGAAAAATCTTCAGGAATATCAATAAACATGCGATCATGAATTGACTTGACATCCCAATTAAGATTGAGTGCTTTAACTTTATGACGAACATTGATTCGCAGTTTTTTTACAAAAGTCTGTCGGTTGCAACCTTTCAGGGTTAATTCCCCGTAGTGCAAAATAATTCGGTTTTTCATTATCAGTGAATGAGATATTGCGATGTGTTGTCGGATTTTACATGACATATATTCAGCTTTCAATAACAGAACATTGTTATTTATGACGAATATTATTATACTTTTTCTACTATGTGTTAACTGTATGTATGTGATGAAAAAACATTTATTTTTAATTTTAGGTACTTTTGTATTCTCAGGAATTGTAAATTCTGCCGAAAAAACAATTCTTAAAGCCGGATTCCCCTCTGTAGAAGGGATAAAAAATGCTTCTGAAAATCAATTACTCCTTTCTGTTGGTGTATTTGATCCATTAACCGAAAAACTGAGTTTTTCGGAGTCAAAAGTTACTGAAAAAAAATCTGAAAAATATTCAATCATACAGTTTAATAAAGGGCAGGCGAGATCACAATGGTTAATCAAAAAAGGGATTAAAGTATTATCATATTTACCTAATAATGCCTTTATTGTTGCCAATTCCAAAGAGTTGCAATCCATTGAGAGTGATAAGAATATCCGTTGGATTGGGCCTTATCAATCTAATTTTAAAGTACCACCTCACTTATGGGAAAAAAATCTTAAACCACAATTGGATTATGAGTTAGTTGTTTCAGTTTTTGAAAATTATCCGAATGATAAACTTGAGGTATTGATTCGGAAATTTCTCCCAAATGCTGAACTTTTAAGAAAAACCGAAAGCAATGATGTATTTCTAAAAATTCAAAACAGAAATATTCTTCAATCCATTCAATCATTAGCACAAATTGATGAGGTCAGATTTGTTGATATTGTCAAACCAATGAAGTTCGCTAATACTGAAGCAGTTTCTGCTATACAAGCTAATGCAGATTCAGGCGGACGTCCTGCTGATGACAACTATATTCCAATCAATACACCAATTTGGAATAAGGGTCTATTTGGTACCGGACAAATTATTGGTGTTGCTGATAGCGGATTGGATTCAGATGAAGATTGGTTTGTACATTATAATAATGGAATGAGTATAACGCATCAGGTTACGTCTGCTGAATCAACTAATCCTCCTTCACTGGGAACTTTATACCCTAACCGTAAAGTGATTGGATATTTTGTCATGCCGGGGGCACTCGCCTATGATGAATCCGGACATGGAACACATGTGACAGGTTCAGTTGCGGCGGATAGATTGGATTCCATTTCAAATGGATCGGCAGGTCGAATTTCATCCCCGACTTCATCAGGATATGATAATGACGATGGTATGGCTCCGAATGCTCAGATTCTGTTCCAGGATATTGGTGGTGAAGACGAGGATGACGAAGGTGCGCTAACAGGGCAAGGCAGCTATCCAATGTGGCAACAAGCATACAATGCCGGTGCTAGAATCCATTCAAACTCTTATGGTGCTGATGGAGATGGTGCATATACTATTTCTGACTTGTATCTGGACAGACATCTTCGTGAATATGAAGATATGCTCATTTTGTTTGCTGCAGGTAATGACGGAGTTGCCTCAAATACTATTGGTTCACCGGGCAATTCTAAAAATGCTATGACAGTTGGCGCATTAGGACACGGTAATGCTTCCGTTGTTGCTACATTCTCAAGCCGTGGTCCAACAGATGATGGCAGAATCAAACCAGACATTGCAACTACCGGCTCCAGTGTAGAATCAGCACAGAATGATTCAGAAAACACCACCTCTATTTCACCGGCTGCCCGTACAACGAAATCAGGGACTTCGATGGCTACACCAATTGCTGCAGGTGCTTCTGCATTACTCCGACAATACTTCACAGATGGATTTTATCCTTCTGGTCAAAAAAATTCTGCAGATTCACATATACCAACAGGACCTTTAATGAAAGCCACTTTGATTAATGGTGCAGGTACTTCAGGTGGACATTTCAATAAAAATGTGGGTTGGGGAAGAGTTAATCTATCGAATTCTATTATGTTTAACGATAGTAGTAAACAGCTCAGAGTTTGGGAGGTTGAAAACGACAACGGGCTAAAAACGAATGAAACTTATGAATTTAAACTCGGTGTGAAAAGTGATAAAGAGTTCTCAGTCACTCTTGCATGGTACGATGTTGCAGCAACTTCAGGTGGTGGCAAAACTCTGGTTAACAACCTCGACCTAGAAGTCCAAATAGGAAATACTAACTACAAAGGCAACAACTTTTCAGATGTTGCACAATCTTCAACAGATGGTGATTATGATACTATTAATACTGTTGAACAAGTCAAATTGCAAAACCCTGTAGAAGGGATTTATACAATTACAATCAAAGGAACTGATATTCCCGGCAATGGCGACTCCAATTCCTTCCGACAAGGCTTTGCATTAGTTGCTACGGGTCACTTTGATAATATAAACTCTAATCCCGGAAGTTTAACTTCTGCTTCCGGGCTCAATGCTGAAATGATGGGTAATAACGGAGTTGAAATCAGTTGGTCCGGCGGTAGCAATGCCGATTACTTTGAAATCTATCGCGTTGAAGGAACATGTTCTACAGCTGATTTCAGTAAAGCTCGCTACGCAGGTCGTTCAGAGTCCAATAGTTTTACAGATTTCAGAACTCACAATGGATTAAGTTATGCTTATAAAATTAGATCTGCACAGCATAAACAATTAGGTTCATTGTCAAATAGTTGTGCTGAAGTTGTATCTGCTCAGGCTTGCGACACTCCTCCTACATTTAATCAAAGCTCAGTTGAGATAGTTGATAATGTTGGTAACATGTGTCATGCAGAATTACAATGGAGTTCAGCAACAAGCAATTGCTCATCAAGCCCAAATATCAAATACAACATTTACCGCTCTGAGAACCCTAATTTCATTCCATCTGCTGAAAATCTCTTAAAAACAGTTACCTCTACTTCGTTTGATGATATCTTTGCACCGGATATTCCAGTTTTTTATATTGTCAGGGCGGAAGATAATAGCTCTTCAGGAAATGGCCCAAATGGAGGAAATGAGTCTTCAGGATCAGTTAAAGTTTTGGGCAAAGCGGTAGGAAATGGCTTCGTTGACAGTTATGGTAATTTATTGGAAGATGTTGATAATATCTCAATAATGAATTTAAATACTCCGTGGCAAATTGTTTCTAATCGCTCAGCTGATGGTGAGTTGAGTTACAAAACCGGTGAGCCCGATTCCGGTTATCCTGCAAATACATGCGGTGAAATAGTAACCAATACAATTCCTCTTTCAGGCATTGCTAATCCCACAATAGAATATAAAGCTCGGTTTAATCTGGAAGAAAACTGGGATGGTGTTGTTGTTGAAATTTCTACAGATAACGGGCAAACATGGTTCGATTTGCCACCAGATGGTGGATATCCCGGTGATTTCTCTGAAACAACTACAAATCCTGTAAATGCCTGTGGTTATCCAAGTACACACGGAGCATTTAGCGGCAGTAATACATACTTCCAACCATTCAGCCACGATTTATCCGCTTATTCTGGTCAGAACGTGAAAATAAGATGGCGCCTATCAACCGACCCCGGAGTTGAAATGGAAGGCTTTTATATTGACAGCATTAAGTATCCAAACGTGCAAATTCCAAATTCATGTACAGTGAATACCAATAAAATACAACCGGGATATTATTTTGATAGAAGCAAAAGTGGACATGGTTTTGTTATTGAACAAATAAGAAATGTCAATTTATATTTTACTGTGTTTTTTACATACAAAGAAGATGGAACACCAGAGTGGTACACTTCTCTGGCTCAATTAGAAGACAATATCTTGAATATCAATATGGATTCAAATACACTATTAAAGACAAATTACATACCATCAGAATCTCCCGGGAATGTCTCAGGTATGATAACTCTTATGAATACAGAGGAAACAAACATACTACAAATTGACTTTAATGAAGATGTGAATAACTCTGCAGCATGTAATGATGGTTTTGAACGCAGAGATAATACAGCTCTTGCTAAGTGGCAACTGGGAAGCCAGTCCGGAGAATGGTGCATTGAACCAATAATTGCTGAACAAAACTATCCACAAATTGATTTTGGTGGGACATGGTGGGGAGGTAGTATAGATGGAGGATGGGGAATATCTATAGCATTTTTGAGAGATAATATTGTTGTAACAATCTATTATTACGATGAAGATGGTACTCCCAGATGGGTTCAGGGAGTTGAACCCGGATTTGTGATTGGAGAGCCAATAACAATCGAAATGTTTGAGTATCTAGGTTTTTCAAGAATTGGACAACCAACAGAACTTCAAGGGACTTCTGCAGGCAGTTTAACTTTGACATTGTTTGATAACTCTGGAGACGCTGATGATGGTATCTTGAGTGTTGATATTAGATATCAAAATGGTAATGATGAGATGTCATGGCAAAGAGACAATATATCTTATATGCTCGATACGTTACCTCATAATCGTTAGTAAAAAATTAAACAGAATGACAAATATATGGCTTGAGTTAATATTCCTGATTGTAGTGTTAATTTCACTAAAGGTGGCTAAATTCACCAATCAAAGCAAGCTGATTGTGTTCCTTACATATATTATTTCAGGAATCCTGACAAAGTTGTTCTGGATTCCTGCGATTTTGTTCGTTGCTATGTACATCTATTTTAATCAGACGGATACCGAGTAAAACAAAAAGAATTTAAAAGCCATTAATTGCCACACTATCAACACATCTGTTTGTTAGAATATCTACATGTGGAAAAACAAACTAAAAAAATGGTTTAAGAGACTAGCTCTCACAGTGCTGGTTTTATTTGTAATTTTTCTGATTATAGATCGAATATTCCCTCTTCCACTTGAAGAATTTAATAACAGAAGTTTTGCTCAAATCGTTGTAGATAAAGATGGTCATATCTTACGAGCATTTCCTGACTCCAATGGAGTCTGGCGATATCCGGTTTCAATTACAGATGTTTCACCACTCTATTTGGAAGCCTTGATTCAATACGAAGATCGTTATTTCTACAAGCATTTTGGTGTTAATCCCTTGGCTGTACTAAGAGCATTTGGACAATGGATTTGGCACGGAGAAGCAGTTTCCGGTGCTTCAACACTAACTATGCAAGTTGCCCGAATACTCAAACCACATAAAAAAACATTAAGTGGAAAAATTCGACAAATGTTTATGGCGTTGCAATTGGAATGGCACTTGAGCAAAGACGAAATTCTAGAATATTACTTAAACTATGCCCCGTTTGGAGGAACAATTGAAGGGGTTCAGGCAGCCAGTTTCACATATTTGGGTAAAAACGCAAACGAACTCACACATTCAGAAGCTGCCTTACTAGCGGTAATGCCACAATCACCATCTCGATTTCGTCCGGATAAATATCCACAGAAAGCGGAAACGGCTCGAAATAAATTGTTAAATCGTTTGAATGAGCAAAATATTTGGTCAGAAAGAATAATTAATGACGCCATACAAGAATCGGTTCAATCCGAGTTTAATCGTAACCCAATGCTTTCCCCACTTCTATCGCGCCAACTAGCTCAACAATTTCACCAACAACAAATTATTCATTCAACCATTGATATAGAACTTCAAACAGAGCTTGAAACTCTGGTAAAAAGTTACGTTGAATTAATTTCTGAAGAACTGAGTGCTTCTGTTCTAATTATCGACAATGAAACTCTAAATACTCTTACATATATTGGTAGTGCTGACTTTTTTAGCCATAATCGTAACGGTTATGTTGATATGATTCAGTCCGTTCGATCGCCGGGCTCGACTCTCAAGCCATTTATCTATGGTATCGCTTTAGATGAAGGGATTATTCACTCACAATCACTTCTCTTTGATATTCCACAATCATTTGATGGTTATCGCCCTAAAAATTTCGATAATCTGTTTCACGGAGCTGTTAGTACCACTCAAGCACTATTGCGTTCACTCAATATGCCAGCAGTGCAAGTTCTAAATGAAATCAGTTCAGAGAAGTTTTATGCCAAAATGATAAATGCCGGTTTAAATTTATCATTACCGGATTCAGCTAAACCAAATTTATCAATTGCATTAGGCGGTGGCGGAGTGAATATGCAAGAACTCGCAGGCCTATTCTCCAGCCTCGGACGAAAAGGAAAGTCAGGCAAAATAAGATTTACGGTTAATGATGAATTAACAGAATATCCTGTTTTAAGCGAATCGAGCGCTTGGGTGATACAAAACATACTCTCTCAGTCTTCGCTCGAATCAATTCATTCACGGCAATTTAAATCAAGTGAAGATATAGCCTTTAAAACAGGAACCAGTTATGGCTCAAGAGATTCTTGGGTAATCGCTGTCAATAAAAAAGTGACTATTGCAATCTGGCTGGGACATGCAGATGGTACACCGGTTGAAAATAATAGCGGCAGACAAACCGCAGTCCCCTTATTACAAAGAATCTTCTCCATCCTACCGGAGCAATATAAACAGAACATTGAACAACCTCTTAATGTGCAATCTGACATCATTTGCTGGCCCTTGGGAACGAAGATAACATCTCAAAAAAAAGAGTTTTGTCATATTCAGAAACATGCATACTTAATTGATGAGTTAGCTCCACCAACTTTATCTTCGTCAAACTCAGAACTAGCAGAGAATTTAATTATAAATGCTCAACTCGATAAAAATTCGGGACTTCGGGTATTACCAAATTGCCAAACAGATTCAACCGAAATTAAAGAGTTTGTAGTATGGCCAAGAGTTCTCGAACCATGGATTCCCAAGCCATTAAGACGTAATTCTTTTTTACCCCCATACAACCCTAATTGTTTGATTTCTCAATCGAATAATTCTTTACAAATCAAAGGAATACATGAAAATTCTGTGCTTTATCCTGAAGCAAATTCCTCAATAATGCCAGAAGTTATGCTTGAATCTGTGGGGTCAAATGGTAAAAACTATTGGTTTGTAAACGGCAAACTTCAAAATGATAATGATAGCAAATTACTGCTATCTGAATTAAAATCAGGCTCTTACAAAATTACTCTTATCGATGATAGTGCAAATTACGCTGAAATCGAATTTTCTGTTAAACTCTGATTAAAATTTCATGACAATTAAAAAGGACAAATATCAAATGTATCAGGAATCGGTTCAGTGTGTTGAAGCTGAAATCGATATTGTTGAAGCAACTTATAAAGAAATTCGTGGAAATGAAGCACGCTTTCTTCGTGAAGATTTCTCCGGAACAGGGCAAACATCGGCTGAATGGGTGAAACGAAATACTCAGAACAAAGCATGGGCCGTTGATTTGGATGAAGAAGTTGTTCAATGGGGAATTGATAATGTCTGCTCTCAACTCAGCCATCCGGAAAATTTGACTTATAAAGTTGCCGATGTCAGAAGTTCAGACATTACTAAAATGGATGTGATTTTAGCAATGAATTTTAGCTATTTTCTGTTTATGGAACGCCAAACCATGAAAGAATATTTTGTATCAGTAAAAAACTCTCTTGAACCAACCGGAATATTTTTTCTGGATGCGTTTGGAGGTTATGAGGCTGCAAAAGAATTAACCGAAGAAAGAGAATGTGAAGGATTTACATATATTTGGGAACAAGCCACATTTAACCCTATCAATTCACAAATGCAATGCTATATCCACTTCAAAACTGATAAAGGTGAAGAACTCAACCGAGCATTCTCCTATTATTGGAGACTCTGGACATTACCGGAATTGCAAGAGTTATTGCTGGAAGCCGGTTTCTCACAAGTTGACATTTATTGGGAGGGAACTGACGAAGAAAGCGGTGAAGGAGACGGCGTATTCAAGCCAGCAAAAGTCGGAACTGCTGATGCCGGCTGGGTCTGCTATATCGTAGCCTTACCCTAATTTTTTGATTTTATTAAACTTAACTTGTTTAATAAACACCCGGCAACAGCTTCATCAAATCTTCATAGTCATTAGGATGCGGCTCTTTAAACCCTTTGGTGTTAAGCTCTAATAAGACATCATAAGCCTCATCATTTCCATTAAGCTGCATCAAAGCATTTTTAAATTGATTAACAACATTATCAGGGACATTTGTTGATGCCATAAAAGTCGATCCGGGAATACTGTCGCTTTCAAGCAATGAGGCAAAATTGGGATATAAATCAAACATCCAGTTCGGAACAATCGCAGCATCTGCACTTCCATCAAACACAATTTCAACTGCTTCCTGCCATGATAATGCTGTTACATCTTTGCTCGGAGCTGAAAATAAATCAGTGAACCATTTATTAAAATAAACAGTTGCCAAACTAGGACTTGGCAACATTACAATTCTTTTATTGGCCATAAATTCCTGAACTGTTTCACCATCATAAGGTTCATCCAGACAAACTAAGTGGAAAGATAATGGCTCCTGTGTTGTTAAGACATACTTATAGTCTTTTTTCTGAGCTCTGAAAGCAGCTACATGCGAGGCATCTAGTGTGAAGTCAGGATTACGGCTACCGTTAGCACTTCGCCAATAGGAATAATAATTTTTGTCGATGATGATTTCAAAATCATGACCTGTTTTTTTGTTGAGCCATTGGCGCAAGGGTTCATATACTTCTCGACCTTGCTCAATCGGATAAGTTGGTTCAATCACCAGTGTATAACCCTCAGCATGAATAACAAAAGCCATGAATAAACTTAAGAACACAAATCCTTTTTTTGGTTTTATTATTAATTGCATAATTTGTCGCCCTATTTTGCATTTATTTTAGATTATATTCTTACCATATTAGATAACACAAATCAATAAATGGCTTCGGAAACATTTTAAAAAGTTACTACAATTCATTGTTTTTAAGTCAAATTTAAGTTGTGAAAAGAAATTGTTACAATGTTTCGATTATTTGAACAGAATATGTTCCATTGGACGAATAATAAATAATTGGCGATACAAATTCCACGTTGTCGGAAAGATTCTGAAGATTGTTTGAATCTACATTCTGCATCAATTTCATTCTCTTTTTTATTTTTCCAAGATATTGAATTCTCGCTACAATTTCTTGACCCGGATAACAACCTTTGGTGAAACTCATCACTCCTTTTTGCTGATCCAGGTTGAGATGTTGTGGAATAAATTTCTCTGTATTTTTAACATCAATCCAAGGTAAGTTTTGAGAAAACAAATAATTGTAAAAGCCATCTTCATTAATATATTCATGCTCACCATTTTCAGCAAGAATCAACTCATCAATACTAATACCAATATAAACCTTAACTTCCTCGATGCTAATTTTTGCTCGGAATTTACGCATATTAAAAAAGTCAATCAAGACACTTGCCATATTTTGCGGGCAAACCAACAAAACATCTGATACAGAGTTTTTATAAATCCAAAAACTACTGATTATCCGACCTTTCGGATTACATAGTGCGCTAAATTGAAAAACACTCGTTGGAATTGACTTTACATCTGAAAGAATCAAATTATTTAAAAAAGGTTCGATACCATCACCGGTAAATCTGATACAAGAACATATCGAATTGATTAACATCAAATTTTTTACACTATCTGTCGTTGTCACAAAAAAATCCTTACGGCTATCATCAGAATCCATTATAATATCGCAGTCGTTAAATTCTTAAAAGCGTAATATGAGTTTTACGCTGATAGAATCAACATTCCAAGCTCAAAGTTATGATATCAAAACACTTAAAAATTAAGGAGTTGATTTAATGAAATCTTCTAATCGACCATTATCTCCCCATTTGCAGATTTATAAACTGCCGTTATCAGCCAGACTCTCTATTCTTCATCGTTTAACAGGTCTCGCTTTAACAGCAGGAGCATTCGTACTCGTATTATGGTTATGGGCTTTAGCATTTAACTCAGGCTTGGCAATCACTATCTACTCTTTCTTTACCACTACAATTGGTAAAGTTTTTCTTATCGGGTGGACTTTTACGTTTTTCTACCACTTTTTTAATGGTATGCGTCATTTACTGTGGGATACAGCCAACGGATTAAAAGTGGAATGTATCAATCGCTCAGGTATAACTGTTATCCTTGTTTCAACAGTTTTAACCATACTGGTTTGGACATTAGGAGTTTAAAATGCAATATCGTTCAGATACAAAAAAAGTAAAAGGTTTGGGTTCAATTAAGCACGGCTTTGGGCATTGGTGGGCTCAAAGATTAACTGCTGTCTTAATGGTTCCTTTGGGACTTTGGTTTGTTTATTCAATGGTTTCAATGGAAAATTTACACCCTGATACATTGATTTTATGGTTGCATAATCCTATTCCGGCAATTTTGATGACACTCTTTGTAACCACAGTGGTTTATCATGGAGCATTAGGACTACAAGTTATAATCGAAGATTATGTCGGAAATAAAAAAATGTCTCTCATACTATTGGTATTACTTAAATTTGCCATGTTTGCAATGATAGTTGCATCCGTCTTTTCACTCTTCAAATTAGTATCTTAAGGACTTGATTATGTCAGAAACAAAAACAAATAGCTCGCTCGGTTATAAAATTGTAGAACACAAATTTGATGCGGTTGTCGTTGGTGCTGGTGGTGCCGGATTGCGTGCAACAATGGGATTGGCGATGGAAGGCTTATCAGTTGCTTGTGTGACTAAAGTGTTCCCTACCCGTTCACATACTGTCGCTGCACAAGGTGGAATGAGTGCTTCATTGGGAAACATGGGCAGAGATGATTGGCGTTGGCACATGTACGATACGGTAAAGGGTTCTGATTGGTTAGGCGATCAGGATGCGATTGAATATATGTGTCGAGAAGCTGTACCGGCTGTGATTGAATTGGAACATCAAGGCGTGCCTTTTTCTCGCACAAAAGACGGAAAAATTTACCAAAGACCATTTGGCGGTATGACCACGGAATATGGAAAAGGAGCTCCTGCTCAAAGAACTTGTGCCGCTGCCGACAGAACCGGTCATGCCATATTACACACTCTTTATCAGCAATCATTAAAACATGATGCTAACTTCTTCATTGAATACTTTGCCATAGATTTAGTAATGGAGGACGGAGAATGTAAAGGTGTGATCGCTTTGGATATGTCTGATGGAACATTGCATTTATTCCGTGGACATGCAGTTATTTTGGCGACTGGTGGTTATGGTCGCACCTATTTTTCATGCACTTCGGCTCATACTTGCACCGGTGATGGAAACGGAATGGTTTTGCGTGCCGGATTACCACTACAAGATATGGAGTTCGTACAATTTCACCCTACAGGAATATACGGAGCCGGTTGTTTAATCACCGAAGGTGTGCGTGGTGAAGGTGGATTTTTAACTAATTCCGAAGGTGAACGTTTCATGGAAAGATATGCACCTTCCGCCAAAGATTTGGCATCTCGTGATGTTGTCAGTCGAGCCATGACGATTGAAATTAATGAAGGACGTGGCGTTGGACCAAACAAAGATCATATACACCTACATTTGGAACACCTTGGACCTGAAGTTATCGAGAAACGATTACCGGGAATTGCTGAATCTGCCGAAATTTTTGCCGGTGTCGACGTTACCAAAGAACCTATTCCTGTTCTTCCAACCGTTCACTACAATATGGGTGGCATTCCGACCAATTATCACGGCGAAGTTGTGAACTTGGTTGGTGACAATCCCGATTCTGTGGTTAAAGGTTTATACGCTATTGGTGAAGCTGCCTGTGTGTCAGTTCACGGAGCTAACCGACTTGGTTCCAACTCTTTGCTTGATATTGTTGTATTTGGACGTGCTGTAGCACATCGCTGTGCAGAGACAATTAAACCCGGAACTAAGCACAAAGATTTACAAACAGATGCAGTTGATAAAATCATTACAGAATTTGATAAAATCCGCAATGCTGACGGTAAAAGCTCAACTGCTGATTTACGTTTGGAATTACAGCAAACCATGCAGAAACATGCCGCAGTTTTCAGAACACAGGAAACACTACAATCAGGTTGTGAACTGGTTGGTGAAATTGTGGAAAAATATGCTGATCTGAAAATAACAGACCGTTCACTCATTTGGAATACGGATTTAATCGAAGCTCTGGAACTCAGAAACCTGATGGCACAAGCCAAGGTTACAATTATGGGTGCTGAAAACCGAAAGGAATCACGCGGAGCTCATGCTCGCGAAGATTGTCCAGACAGAGATGATGAAAACTGGATGAAGCATACATTGGCTTATTTTGATGAAAAACACAATGTCAGTTTTCAATATCGTCCGGTTCACATGAACACCTTAACTGACGAATGTGAAGTCATTCCACCTGCAAAGAGAGTTTATTAAAATGGCACAGTTTAGTTTACCGAAAAATTCAAAAGTTCAGAAAGGAAATTACTTCAAGGCTGAAGGTGCTAGTAACATCAAAAAACTGAAGGTTTATCGCTGGAATCCGGATAACGGAGAAAATCCAAGAACCGACACTTACGAAATTGATTTGGATAATTGCGGACCAATGGTATTGGATGCTCTAATCAAGGTTAAAAACGAGATTGACACCACTTTAACTTTCAGACGTTCATGCCGTGAAGGAATCTGCGGAAGCTGTGCGATGAATATCAACGGCACAAACACTTTGGCTTGTACGAAATCAATTAAAGACTGCAAGGGTGATGAAATTGCGGTTTACCCACTTCCACACATGGAAGTTATCAAAGACCTGGTTCCTGACTTGTCACATTTTTATGCACAATATGCCTCGGTTCAGCCATGGATTCAAACCGATTCGGTGCCACTACCAGATGCCGAAAGACTTCAATCCATTGAAGACAGAGAGAAACTGGATGGACTTTACGAATGTATTTTGTGTGCTTGTTGTCAAACATCATGCCCAAGTTATTGGTGGAATGGCGATCGATACCTAGGACCGGCTGTTTTATTGCAGTCTTATCGCTGGATTGCTGATTCGCGTGATGAACATACCGGCGAGAGACTGGAAGAACTGGAAGATCCGTTCAAATTGTTCCGTTGTCATACAATCATGAGTTGTACTAATACTTGTCCAAAAGGATTGAATCCGGGTAAAGCCATAGCGGAAATTAAAAAACAAATTGCGGAAAGACATATCCTGTAAAACAATTTTAAATGCAACACTCCTACGAGCTTAAATGCAAAACAGATCCTCGCTGGATTGAAGCTGTAATGGCGGATTTTGATGAATTTTTAATCGACCATGCGGCTAATGAGCGAAAAGCAGCGATGTTGGCACTTTCGATGGTTGTTCACTATCCGGATAAAGAGCATATCGTTCGTGATATGACCGACTTGGCAATGGAAGAAATGGCTCATTTTCGTGAAGTCATTAAAATCATGCTCAAAAGAGGCTTGCAACAAAAACCGGATACGACCAATTTTTATATCGGTTCCTTCATGAAGGCATTAAAAAAAGATCCAAAAAACTATCTTTTGGATCGATTGCTGATGTTTAGTATCGTCGAGAAACGAGGTGCTGAGCGATTCGGAATCGTCGGTGAAACATTGGCAGAATCAAAAATTAAAGATTTTTATCAGCGTTTAGCAGCAGCTGAGTACCGCCATTTTGAATTATTTATTGAACTTGCTTATAAATACTACGATGAACAACGCGTCAAAAAACGCCTGAATGAGCTTCTTGATGTTGAAGCTCAAATCGTTAAACAATCCCCTTTCATAGCTGCTGTTCATTAAGATTCGATTATGAATTTGGTAAGAAATACAATATTCCTGTTTCTTACACTATTGATTTCAAAAGGATTTCCAAAAGAACCTAAACAAATTCATCGTTGTATGATGGAGAATGGAACTATTTCTTATCAAGAACAATCTTGCAAAAAGACCAAATCGAATAAAAAAAATAACATCAAAAAATCAATTAATAGCGCTCTATCTTATGTGAGTTCTATTCAGTATAAATCTGTCAGTGAAATTAGCTCGGACAACAACTCGTCTCAAATCATTTCTGAAATAGTAAAAAATTATCAAATTTCATTAAAGGCTTTATTGAACTGGAAGATATTCAAGAAAGTTTACGATAATAAATTCCTACATATTCGCTTACTTGATTCTGATATTTCTCTCAAAATCGACTTTATTTATCCGGATAATAAACAATTTAATGAGCAGGAATTGATTGAATTATTGCAGCTTTCTGCAAGCAGATATGTCAAAGGCTCGAGAGAAGGTTCTGTCAACCTCAATGTTTTCAACTTATCCTCGGGCAAAGCTATCACAGCCACTCTGACAAATTCTAAAGCTATAAAAGACTATAAAATAATCACTAAAGGAATTATTTTTAAAAGTGATTGGCTGATACAATTTACTTTACTCAGTAATAACACCAATTCCAATTCTTACAAATTTGCGATGGATTCGTTATTAACCAGTCTGACTTTGCGAAAGCTCTAGCTTTTTAGAAAAATCACGACATTTTTGAGCCTGAGATTGCATATTGGGCATATTATCCAAAGAGTCTGCCATCAATACAAACGCTGTACCTAAAATTGAATGTTTGGGAAAATCCTTATGAATCCCATTAATCAAAAAGACCGATTGCTTATAATTTCCTTTATTATGAAGTATTTTGGCAACTCGGTATCTTTGTTCCGCTGTTAATGGTTTAAAACCATCAATGACGGAACTTATTCTTTGAAAGGCAATTGAAACTTTATCGTCAATTCCTTTATTTATCAATGAATTGAGATATTTTTCACTGATGCTATGAATGGTCTCTTTATCTCGGGTTGCCAGTAATAACTCGACGAAATTTTGAATGAGATTCTCATCATCCGGATAGGATTCGCTTAGATTCTTGAAAATATTGACTGCTTCGTCATATCTTCCTTCTTTAATTAAAATATCAATATGAGTAAGACCATTTTCAACAACCGATTTTCTTTTTTCACGAAAATTACCGGGCAATTGTGTAACAAAACCCAACTCCTCTTGATACTGGTAAATCATGTATCCCATGATGTGAAAAATTACAACCATGTAATAATTACTCACTGATGATTGTAATATAATCGAAATTAAAGATATATCATCACTCATTAAAAATTGATTGATGACACCAACAGAGCCGGTCATAATTAAGATAAAGGCAAGAATTAAGCCATAAGGTAAACCAATAGAAGACATCAAACGGAACATTGAAAGAGGATTCAATGCATCAAAGATATTTTCAGTCAGTGCGAAATTGATAATCATTGCCGGCAATCCGGCAATTAAAATCACTGCAATCATGCTTCCAATCATACTGCCAAGATAATCATAAGCGGCTCCAATCACCAAAAACACGGCAATATTGAGAAAAATCACCTGCAGAACCAACTTAAAACCACTGCCATAAGCCTGAGTGATATCAGGTGCTGTTAACTCTCCTTTGGCGGTATTTTCCAAACAAGTAAAACTATATTTAATCAATCCCCCAAGAATCAACAATTGAAAAATCAGACTGAATGGTAAATAAGAAGTTAAAGTGAATAAAACCGCTGCCCCAAAAATCAGCATGAGTGAGTCCATATTCATCGGATATTTAAAACTTTCCGATAAACGACGCCAAAACGGCGTAATCGTATCAGAGTTTAAAATTGGTGTCAGAGGTTGATTGCATAAAAAACAACGAGATAACCCGGTTCTATCTTCTGAATTTATACAATCTCTGCAACATTCATACTCACAATTTTGACAACGATAAAATGCCGGTTCTATGGGATGATATTTACAAAATTCCATGGCTTACGACTCGAGTTGCTGGGTTAATTGTTTATATTGAGACGTTTTATCGGAATTATTGATTTGACTAAAAACCGTAGATAGCTTTCTTGAAAGATTGACTAACAAATCAAACTTTTCTTCATCCTTATTAAGAATTTCAAATATCTCTTCAGAAACTTTAAAATGGGTCGAGTTCGCCATTAAATAGCCAAGGTTGTATAAATCCGCCTTTTTCACTCCAATCATACTCTCTTTATGAACATCCCATAAACTTTGCAGTTTAGTGAGTTGAGATTCATTGAGGTTCTGTAATTTGGCAATTTTGAACATTAATTCATGTCGCTTATTATTTGAAAGTAGCTTTTGAAGATTGTATTTAAGAATCAATCTGTCAAAATTCTCTCCGTATTTCTTCATCACACTGTCCAATGCTTTTTCAGCTGACTGAAATTTGAATTTGGAGATAAAATCATTCACCACACCCATATCTTTCTGTACTTGCGGTAATGATTGGTCCTCCTCAATGTATTCAATGTTAAATAACTTCGGGTTAATCAAATATGTCACAATCATTGCTAAGGCACCGGCAATAAAACCTCCGGCGTGAGCCATAAATGCAACATTTGAACCAACATCATTGAAGTAATCATATAACTCTTTGCCTATATAAAAAGGCAGAATCAGCAAAGCCGGAGCCCGGAAATAACCGACGAATACAAAAAACCAGTAGAAAAACTCGATTTTCTTAAACCTAAAAACTCCCAAATACATTGCCATAACGCCGGAAATCGAACCTGAGGCCCCAACCAACGGGATATTACTATTCGGGTTCACAAAGCAAAATAGTAATCCACCTGCTACACCTGAAATTAAATAAAATAATAAAAACTTCAAATGCCCGATGGCTGCTTCAACCGCAAATCCACAAACAATCAGAAAAAACAGATTGCCAATCAGATGCATTGCACTTCCATGTAAAAACTGATAACTAATGAACGAAAAAGTATCCATTTGCTTTGGAATCAATCCATACGAAATAGAACTGATAGATTCAATTTGTTGATTAATTTCTGTACGGACAGAAGTCCAATTTGTCACATAGTTTGCATCAAACACATCATAGGAATTTTGTTGCAAATATTGAAAAAAATCTTTGTCTGTGACAATTTCATAGAGCAAATTAAAATAAGCATCCGGATATTCTGAATGATTATATAACTCCTGAACTTCGACTAATCGCTCATCTTCATTTTTGGATTTCAGAAATTCCCTATAAGCCGGCCATTCATACTCCAACAAACCAAGCGCATCATAACGACTCAGAGCTGAATAAATTTTTTTATCATCGTTATGTTGATAGCCAAAATATATCAGTACATTTAAGACAACAATAACAAAAAGCATAATTGGAGCATGTTTCCAGTCAAATCTTTTTTCAGTAGGAATGATTACCATAATTTACTCCGTCGTCGCCGTCTCTTTACCGTCTAAAGCCGCATTCATTGCATGCCAGCATAGAGTTGCAGATTTGATTCTTGCAGGAAAGTTTTTAACACCGGCTATTGTGTTTACAATTCCTAGTGATTCCATTGAATCAATTCCGCTATTTTTATCCATCAATATGCAAAAGTCCGTAAATAATTCCTTTGCTTGCTGAACTGTTTTACCGGTGAGAAATTCCGTCATTAAAGATGATGAAGCTGTTGATATTGCACAACTTTCTCCATCAAAAAAAATGCTTTCAATGACATCGTTTACAACATTCAGGTACACGAAAACCTGGTCTCCGCATATCGCATTCAGACCTTCAGCTTTATGAGTGAAATTTTCAGGTGTGCCGTAGTTCTGCGGGTTACGATTGTGCTGCAAAACGGTTTGTTTATAAAGTTGTTTGATATCCATTTACAATTTTTTGATGATTGTAAACGGATTATACTGGATTTTAAGGGCTCAAGTAAAAATATCTATTATCAATAAAGTAGAAACTCCAACAAAAACCAATATTGCAAACCAGTTGATTCGATGGCTGAATTTCGGGTTTTCAATTAACTTTTCGCGCCCTTTTGAAGTGATCCAAGCGACGATAGAAAAGGCAACTATCGTCACACTAATAAAAAGCAATCCCAGAATCATCAAACGAACCTGATAACCATCTTTCTCGAGATTGGCAAATTGAGGAAAAAAAGCCAGAAAGAATAGCATCACTTTTGGATTGGATACATTCATGAAAAATCCTCTGAAAAAGTAATTTTCAACTTTATCTGTTTTATTCAGAGTGATAGAGTCCAAACGATGAATGTAAGTTTTATAAGCCAACCACAATAGATAACCCGCGGCAAAAACTTGTAAAACTTGAACTCCGTACTGGGATTGACGGATAAGAGTGGAAATTCCTATAACGATTAAAGTTGTGTGAACGATAACCCCTGAAGAGAGTCCCAGAATGAATTTAAAAGTGGTTCTGAAACCTTGAGATAAAGACGTGACAATTACAAATAGAATGTCAGGACCCGGCGTAAAAGCCAGAACGGTTGAGGCCAGAAGAAAGGCGGAAATTTCAGAGAATGACAAATTATTTTTCTATTCTGTCAACATGCTCACCCAGCAATTCCCACAATGGAATTTGCTTTTCTTCAGGAATCTTGATGAACTTCAATGCCACTTCTTCTTCACTCACTCTGACAACATCAGCTTCAACATGGAGATTAAAATTGTTATTCAAAATGATTTCCAAAACGCAAAAATCATCAACACGAAGTTTAATATCATTTTCTTCATCGTATTGTAATAAAATACCCGATGCCGATATATTTTTAACTTCCATGACAATGGAGCGACCTTGCCTCAGTAACAAACAAGAAGTTGTTAAGGGTTTTCTGGAGTAACGAATTTTATTGCTATTGTTGAAACTCATATCAAAACAATCCCAAAAATCTTATTCTTCAACTCACCTCAGGACGCATATAAGGAAACAGAAGTACGTCTCTGATCGAAGCTGAATCTGTAAACAGCATCACCAAACGGTCAATCCCAATACCCTCACCTGCTGTCGGCGGCATTCCATATTCCAGAGCTCTAACATAATCAGCATCATAATGCATCGCTTCATCATCGCCGGCTTCTTTACTGGCGACTTGCTCTTTGAATCTTTCTGCCTGATCTTCAGGATCATTCAATTCGGAAAATCCGTTGGCTATTTCATTTCCTGAAATAAACAGTTCGAAACGATCTGTGTAATCAGGATTAATATCATTTCGACGGGATAATGGTGAGATTTCAGTTGGATACTCTATCACAAATGTCGGTTGAATTAACTCCGCTTCCGCTGTTTCTTCAAAAATTTCAGATAATAAACGACCTTTACCCCAATTATCCTCAACATGAATACCCAACCTGTCACAATGTGTCGCTAATGCATCTCTGCTTTCGCAATCGGATGCAGAAATTTGCGGATTATGTTTAAGTACAAGGTCTTTCATACTGACTCTTGCAAAAGGACTGCCAAAATCAATTTTTTGACCTTGATAATCAATCATTGTTCCACCGGTAGCAACTTCAGCAAGCTGTTTAAACAATTCTTCAGTGATATCCATCAAATCGTTATAATCAGCATACGCCCAATAAAATTCCATCATGGTAAATTCAGGATTATGCCTTGTAGATACCCCTTCGTTACGGAAATTACGGTTGATTTCATAGACTCTTTCAAAACCACCAACAACCAGACGTTTCAAAAACAATTCAGGGGCAATTCTCAAATATAAAGTCAGATCCAAAGCATTATGATGTGTTTCAAAAGGTTTGGCAGCAGCACCACCCGGAATGATATGCATCATTGGAGTTTCAACCTCAAGAAAATTCTTGTTTTCCATAAAGTTACGAATGTGAGAAATGATTCTTGATCGTACTTTGAAAGTATCTCGACTTTCTTGGTTCATAATCAAATCCACATATCTCTGGCGATAACGGGTTTCCTGGTCGGATAATCCGTGAAATTTGTCCGGCAGTGGTCTTAATGACTTGGTAATCAGACGGATTTCAGAGGTTTTAACAGAAAGCTCACCGGTTTGAGTTTTAAACATTGTGCCTTTAGCCGCAACTATATCGCCTAAATCCCAGGATTTGAATTCATTAAACTTCTCTTCTCCAACACCATTGAGTTGAACAAAAAGTTGAATGGATTCAGTCACATCTTTGATAACCGCAAAACCACCCTTACCGAACTCACGTTTACTCATCATACGTCCAACGACTGAAACTTCAATATTCTGAGGATCTAAATCTTCTTTTGAAATATCGCCGTATTTCTCATGCAGTTCCAATGCTAAATGAGTTCGCCTGAAATCATTAGGAAACGCAATTCCTTTTTCATCACGAATTGATTGTAATTTTTGTCTTCTTTCAGTAATTAAATGATTTTCTTCCGACATTTCCCAAATCCTGGTTGAGTTATTTAAAAGTGGTTGATTTTATAAGCCTTGTTTCAAACTGGCAATAATAAATTTGTCTAAATCGCCATCGAGTACAGCTTGCGTGTTAGAGTTTTCAACTCCGGTGCGTAAATCTTTGATTCGTGACTGGTCCAGTACATAAGAACGAATTTGCGAACCCCAACCCACATCCGCTTTAGCATCTTCAGTTGATTG
>JAGRJO010000149.1:1776-5275 GCA_020442725.1 Lysobacterales bacterium | reverse complement strand
TGCTAGAAGATTTCAATCCTTTCAAAACATTATTTCTGACTCTCGTTTTTGAGTTTTCCTTTATTCGTTTCATCTGATCTTTGTTCATCTTGTATTCAAATGGAACCATCTCCAAATCTTGCCACATTATTTTTTTAGCTTGCTCAAAAGTTATATAGCTTTTTGCCCACACTTTTTGCCCGATTAATAAACTACTAGCTCCCAATGCGATTAAGTATCTATTAAAGTCCCGGCGGTTCATCAATCATTCTCCCAAGCGATTGTAAAACCAATATGAACTTTTTCGTGTTCATCCCAATTTCTGTTACTATAACTTTCGGAGAATGGAGAACCTCCTCCAGCGACCTGCCAAAGGACTCCGGCTGTCACCCACCATTCTTTTTCAGCATAATGAATAGATGGTCCTATATAATTTCCTCGTTGATGTTGCGAACCAACACGGAAATCCGTCAAATCAAAACTGGAACGCCTGAGTTCGGGGTTAAAAACTCCATTTTCTTGAGGATTTAAATAATCAGATTGATGTCTAAACTCCATCCCAATGTTCCATTTGGGCTTAAATCTATAGGAAACTCCCAAAGAAAAGTCAGCGGCAATTTCTTCTTCAAGCACATCTGGAGTATTTCTTCTTTCAAACTCTAGTTTAGTAGTTGCTGCTAGTTGTAATGTGTTATCTAAAAAGTTCTTTTGTGTATATGTTGTAAACACAAAGGAATCTTGGTTAATATTTGAGCCATCAAGTCGGTATTTATTTCGGTTTTCATAACCAAATCCAAAAGACAATCCCATGAAGTCTTTGTATGTGCTTAATACATTGTATTTGAGTGCTAGTTCAAAACCACCCACTTGGGTTTTATTGAATCGTCCTGCTTCTCCACCTTGGGTATCAAACATAGGCTGTAAGTTTTCATTCTCCACCGAATAATTGTGGTCAAAAACCATAACCTCAGCTGATAAAGTTAATTTATCTGATATTCCGTATTCAATTTCAGGTCTTATATCATTAAAGATGTAGTCTCCCGAGTCCTTATTCTGTCTTGAAATGATATTTAACTTATATTCCAGTGCACCTTTAGGTAGAGTGTCTGCTCCTTTTGTATAAACCCATACGCTTTCATCCGTATATGCATTAAATGTTATAAATAGTAGTAGTAATGTAATGTTCTTTCTCATCAGTTATCCTATTAATATTGAATATGAGGAATTATATATAAATGCGAATGATTATCAATTAGATTTATAAAATTTTTATTTTACTTCCTTAAAGCCAACTATGGATTTCAGAATATACTTTCTTGTCAGTAGAACAATCTGACCTGATAAGCTAAAATGGAGATATTCTTTATTCAATAGAATTTATGAAACTACTAATAACCTTTTTAATCCTTTCAACGAGTGTTTTTTCCTCTCCCGGCTATTTTCTGAACATGAAAGGAACTCCAACTCAAGGCGGATTGATTATTGCACAAACTCATCCGTCAGCAGTTGTCTCAGTAAATGGTGTTAAAACAGAAATGACAAAGGATGGATATTTTATGTTTGGGTTTGGAAGGTTTGATGAAAATCCTATTAATCTGGAAATTACCTTAAATGGTGAAAAATATACCACGACTGTCCCGGTAACTGCTCGCGATTTCCCTACCGAAGTTATCAATGGATTACCGGATAACAAAGTCAATCCTCCGGCAGAGGTACTTGAGCAAATTAAACAAGATAATATTAAGGTTGCTAAAGCACGTAGTTTTTTTGACAAAAGAGATGACTTTTTACAATCCTTTATCTGGCCCTCACAGGGCAGAGTTTCAGGAGTTTATGGTTCTCGTCGAATTTTAAATGGAGAACCGAAGCGACCTCATTACGGCATGGATATTGCTAATAAAACCGGGACTGATGTGGTTTCTCCCATAGCCGGAATTGTTCGTATGGCTGAGACCGGAATGTATTATACCGGCGGAACCATTATCATTGACCATGGTTTTGGCTTGACCACTACATTTATGCATTTATCAAAATTAACTGTTGAAGCTGGAACTCAAGTTAAGCAAGGTGAAAAAATTGGTGAAATCGGAATGACCGGACGAGCCACAGGACCACATTTGGATTGGAGGTTAAATTTGGGTAATATACGGCTCGATCCTCAGTTGATGATTCCTGACCAATCAGATGGAAAATAAAGATAGAAAAAACATCTGGTCTCGTGTCTTTGATAATAAGATTGGTAAAAGCATCAGTCTGTTTACCTATTTCAAACAAAGTTTTATGGCAACCTTGTTTTTATTGGTGTTTTTTCTGGTTTGGAATTCTTTTATACCACTAAAAAACCAGATTATATTCTCAGCAATTGCTTCAAGCACTTTTCTGACTTTTATCAGTACCACCATTTATGATTCACTCAGTAAAAAAATTATCGGTGGTCAGTTTATCGGAGTATTAATCGGTATAATACTTTGGCACTTAATGCATATTTTTATGCAACAATTTCCGCAAAATGAGAATGAAGTGATGATTGTTTTTATTTCTTTTTCCGTTGGTTTTGCAATGTTGTTTATGTCTATCTTTAATTTTGAACACCCTCCGGCAGCCGGAACAGCGATGGCTTTTGTTCTGGATCGGCAGACTCCGGCCGTGAATGACTTATTATTCGTGATGGTTTGTGCCACTTTATTAGGCATTACTCATCATTATTTGAAAAAATACCGATTGATTAAAGATTTGCAGGGTACTGCTGAAAGTCCGAAAGTCTCAAGACTGAAAAGAATCGCAGGGTTTATCAGACATCATAGAATAAAGAATCGTCAAACTACTGACCTCTGAGAAACAATTTATCCATTTGTTTCATATCCAGTTGCACCCAGGTTGGGCGACCATGGTTACATTGATCGGCTCGTTCGGTCTTTTCCATTTCACGCAACAAGGCATTCATCTCAACAATCGTCATTTGTCGGTTTGCCCGAACTGAACCATGACATGCCATAGAGGCGAGGATTTCATTCATACCCGCTTCAATTTTTCGGCTGGAACCAAGTGTTACAATTTCAGAGAGTACATCTTTGATGAGTTCTTCAATATCAGTTTTGATTAATATTGATGGAACTTTGCGAATAATAATCGATTCCTTTGATGCTGATTGGATTTCAAAACCTAGTTTTTGGAACCATTCAGAATACTCTTCGACTGCATGAGTTTCTCTTTCGCTCACAGACATAGCAATTGGTACAAGCAATGACTGGGAACGAATTTCTGATTCCTGCATGGAGTTTTTCATCCATTCATAGGTGATTCTTTCATGAGCTGCATGCATATCGACAATCACCATTCCTTGCTTATTTTCAGCGACGATAAAAACGCCGTGCAACTGTGCTTTTGCGAAACCCAAAGGTGGAATATCTTCACTGCTTTCTGTTCTAGTATTCTCAAAATCAGGTAATTGCATTCCGGCTTCGGCAATCGTTTTTAGATATGAACCGCCTGTTTCTGCGACTCGTGGTGAACCATAACT
>JAGRJO010000149.1:0-1750 GCA_020442725.1 Lysobacterales bacterium | reverse complement strand
GGATTAAAGGACATTGAAGATTGCATTTTTGAATAATCAATCTGCGGAAGATTTGCCGTGTTGAACCCTAAAGAATTCGTTGAATTTAACTCTGACCCGGGACGTGTTTGTGATAACGCATGATTAAGAGAACCAAAGATAAATCCATGAACCTGTTGTGATTCTCGAAAACGAACCTCGTGTTTTGTAGGGTGTACATTGACATCAACCAACGCCGGATTTAAATCAAAATAAAGAATAAATGCCGGAAAACGCCCATGAAAAAGCACATCCTGATAGGCTTGTCTCACCGCGTGACCAATCAGTTTGTCCTTAATCATTCGCCCATTGATGTAAAAAAACTGACGATCGGCTGATGCTCGATTCCAGGATGGTTTAGCCACCCAACCATATAATCTCATACCGTGGCGGTTTTCATCAATGTAAAATGAGTTGTCGAAAAACTCTTTACCACACAACTGACTAATACGAGCTTTTTTTAAATTTTGATTCTCACCGCCTTGTGAGATCCTCACTATTTTGCCGTTATGAATCAATGTGAAACCAATATCAAACCGGGATAACGATATGTTTTTAATCAATTCATCAATCCTTAAAAATTCAGTTTTATCCGTTTTTAAAAACCGCCTTCTTGCTGGTGTATTGTAAAACAAATCTCTGACTTCGATAGTTGTCCCTGTTGTATGTTGTGCCGGTTTTATTCCGTCACATTTGCCACCGGAACAGTTGAGCTGATAGGCGTGGGAACTCTCTTCTGTTTTGGAAATCAAGCTGAAACGACTAATGGAAACGATACTGGGCAGTGCTTCTCCCCTAAAACCGAGTGAGTGAAGTGACTCCAAGTCTTCAAGGTTATGAATTTTACTGGTGGCATGACGCTGAATTGATAGTTCCATATCCTGTTGGTTCAGCCCAAAACCATTATCAGTGACTCGTATTAGTTTTTTCCCGCCCTGCTCAATTTCAACCGTAATACGAGTGGCTCCGGCATCAATTGAGTTTTCAATCAGTTCTTTAACAACAGACGCCGGACGCTCAATAACCTCGCCCGCTGCAATCTGATCAACTAATAAATCAGGGAGTTTCTGAATTCTGTTTTCCATGTATGTATTATAACCAATCAACTGAAAAGAAGACCAGTAAGTGCCAGCTTCATGAGGTGAAGTTTTGAATTATAGTTTTTTAAACCACTAGCTGATTATTCAAAACCATTGGCAAAAATGAGTTCATCCGGAAAATAGATAGCTCCGGTGTCGGTTCTGCCCATAATTGTATCACCACCCCAAATGATCATGCTATCTCCTGCCCAAACACCTGTATGGCGGTCTCTGCCTGAAGGCGCATTATTTGATCCGGTTGCAGTCCAGTTCCCATCAACCACATATCTGCCTCCGGTATCAAAATAACTAAAACCACCCCAAACAATCATTTCTGACCCAGCCCACACAGCTGTGTGATAGTAGCGAGCTTGTGGAGCATCCGCTGAGCTCATTGTCAGCCAAATATCAGATTCCTGAGATAGGGTGTTTTTAGCTAAAAATTCTTTGTCATTGTGAAATTTTGGAATGATGTAATCAAACTCGGTGGTTTCCGGCACTGCTAATAGATTCTTCTGGTCTCTATATATTTTTGTAGCGTTAGTATTTTTTCTCCATAAGTTTTTAACCACAATTGGGCGAACCAAACATTTTACAATGGAGTTTGCATTATTATCAAAAAGACTAAAATATTGATTCAGACGAGTTGCATT
>JAGRJO010000148.1 GCA_020442725.1 Lysobacterales bacterium | reverse complement strand
TCCTCTGACTCTTGGAGGTGAATAACTATCGGTTTTTTATTTTTTATTTTCGCCGGTAACAGAGATAGATGTTTCGCTCTCAACAGAAAAACTCAAAAACATTAATACAGCTAATATGAACTTAATCATTAACATCCTCCAACTCCAGCTCTATCAAAGCGCTCATTCCGTGCATCAATCCGTCTGGCTTTTCTCCTGTCAGTTCGACTATAGCCTCATAATACAATGCATCTCCCCAAACCTGCATATCTTCTCCCGCAGATGCAATTTGTACAATTTCTCCCGAATAAACCTCATCCAAAAAAGCATCAAAGCGAATTTTAACTTTTTTATTATCCCTGATTTTTGGCAAATCAATTGCATTCAACCAGGCAATAATGTGCATGTCCGTGTTGCGAGAAACACTTAAAATCTCCTGTCCTGAGTTTAATTGATCACCAATTTGAATTTTCTCTCCGGTCCATGATTTAGTTAGATAAACCACATAACCATCTTGTTCAGCATAAATAGTAAATTTATCCAGCATTCCTTGTAGATAGTCGAGTTTATCTTGCTTCTGGTTGATTCCGAGCTCAATCTCGACCTCTTTTTCCGAAATTTTTGTCTTTAACTCCTTTAAATCGCTTTTTGCTTTCTCATAGTTTTTTTCAGAATTTTTGAGTTGTAATTGATTTTGTTTATAAGCCAAGTCACCAATATAGTTCTGCGGTATTTGAGCCTCTTTTTCAGCAATCTTCAAATCGGTATCGGCTCTTTGATAAGCAATTTCTGCATTATTCAGTTGAATCTTTAACTCAATGCGCTCCTTTTTTGAAGTTGCTTTGAAAACTTCCAGTTCTTCGATTTGAGCATTGATTTGTGAATCAATACTTGAACCGTCGATTCGTAATAGAAAGTCTCCTTTCTCTACTTTGATTCCTTCCTCCGCCATTTCACTAATTTTTCCTTGAAAGGATGGAACCAAAGGCATCAGTACTTTTTGAGAGTTCTTCGATTCATTTGTGCCGGTGATATAAATGGTTTCAGCATCAGCATAAAAATTTGCAAGAAGTAAAAATAAAACTGAGAATACCGGCCTCATGATACAATTTCTCCGTCAAGAAAGTGAATGGTTCGATTGGCGTATTCAGCAATGTCATCTTCGTGAGTCACCATCACTATCGTTTGCCCGGCTTGATTTAACTCTGTTAATAATTCCATAATCTGATCAGAAATCGCACTATCTAAATTTCCCGTTGGCTCATCTGCCAACAAGATATCAGGGTTGTTGATAAGTGCCCTGGCAATAGCAACCCTCTGAATTTGCCCGCCGGACATTTGGTTGGGCATATGATAAAGCCGCTCTTCAAGCCCGACTCTAATTAATAACTCCTTTGCTTTGGCTTCGCCGTCATTTGCATTGGTATTGCGACTGTATCGCAAAGGCAGCATCACGTTGTCTATAGCGTTTAATTTTGGTAACAAGTGAAATCCCTGAAAAACAAAACCGATTCTTTGGTTTCTAATCTTAGAGAGTTCGTCATCATTTAATTGGCTAACGTCCTGTCCTGCCAGGAAATAGTTTCCTGATGTCGGTTTGTCCATACAACCAAGAATGTTGAGAAGAGTTGATTTCCCGGAACCGGAACGCCCCATGATTGCCACAAATTCAGATTCACGAATTTGCAGATTTACTGAGTTGAGAGCTGTTACGGTTTCCCCTTGTGTTTTAAAAACCCTGGTCAAATTTTCTATTTTTATCATTTGCCGATTTTATCTTTTCCCTATGTAGATTTTTGATATTTATTTTAGTTCAATCAAAAGCGATTATTTATGAAAAAATAATTTTACCAATGATTAGTAACACAGAATATACCATGATTGTTAAGGCAATCCATGTCGAAAACTTCTTCACTAAATCAGAATAGTTGACTTTATGCCCAACAACAGCCCAAGCACCATTGGGCCTGACTTTTTCACAAAACTTAAGTGTAGTGTTTAAATCAACCGGCTTTTGTTTATGATATTGAGTGTTGAGATACCAACTCAATCCCAAAAAAACCTAAAATTATCAGCCAATCAATCCAACTTAGAACCATAAAATCTATAGACCCTAATCTCTTTTCGGCATCTCTTTGATATAAACATCCTGTTTTGCGTAAGGAATCTCGATACCAACTTCATTGAATTTCTTATAAACTTTCATATTGAGTTCGTGCACAACTTTTCCTCTTAAAACAGGCTCCTCAATCCAACAAAGCAATTCAAAATCAAGGCTGGATGCACCAAAAGCACGCATCCGCACTCTTGGTTCAGGGTCTTTACAGACATTATCAGATTCATCTGCTATAGACTTTAGAACATCACAAACCTGATCCACATCACTGCCATAGGCTGCTCCGACTTTGACGCGGATGCGGTATTTCTCCCAGCGACCGGAACTTTCATTTTGTACTTTTGCATTTCCGATGACAGCATTCGGTATGGTGATTTCAACATCATCACGAGTGAGAATACGAGTGGAGCGAATACCAACATTGGTTACCATTCCGCGTTCTCCGGTACTGATAACAATATAATCTCCCACCTTATATGGCGTATCAGCCAGAATAAAAAAGCCGGAAAACAGATTGGATAAAGTGTCTTTGGCGGCAAAACCGACGGCTATACCAATAACTCCGGCAGATGCTAACCAAGCTGTTGGATCGATTCCCCAAATTAACAAAATAAAATAGGAACAGGTTCCAACGATAGCAATTTTTCCTATTAACGAAAATAACGGGACTGTTTTATGCTGAATCATTCGATAACGATTTTTCAATCCGCTCAATACTTTCAATAACAATGCCAGTATTCCAAAACCTCTTGACATCCATACGAAAACCAAAATGGTCAGCAACAAATGAATCAGAGTGGATTTAGCCCCGGGCGATATATCAAGTGTATTAGTCGCCAGAATTAAAAAGAAGAAAAAAACCGTCAAAAATATCGGTCTTTTCAGTAACAAAACCAACTCGTCATCTGCATTTGTCTTAGTCCGCTTGGTGAGTTGGGTTGCACTTCGCATAACAACGAATTGCACGATTTTTCCAAACACATATCCAATACATGCAATGATTAAAAATTTAAGCATAGGGATTGCCTGAAGTCGGTCCCAATAAGGTTGCCAAGACTCAGGTAACCAGTCAGCAAACTTACCAATCATGCCAACGACTTCGGTTTTTACGTTTTGAGTTTCGCTTTGAATTTGTTGAAAAAACATAATTTATTGAGCGTGTTTTATTGATTCAGCCAATTATTCCTTATTATTTTTTAATAAAGCGTCACGGATTTCTGTCAGTAAAATTTCTTCTTTGGATGGTTCTGGTGGTGCGGCCGGTTTTTCTTCCTCCTTTTTCTGCATTTTGTTCATCGCTTTAACAACCATGAAGATAGAAAAGGCAATAATAATGAAGTTAATAATCGTTTGAACTGTATTTCCCCAGTTGATTGTCACTGCCGGATTTTCTGCAGTCGCCTCTTTAACAACCAACGACAAATCTGAGAAATCAACACCTCCGATGAGAACACCAATCGGCGGCATGATAATATCATTAACCAGCGAAGTTACAATTTTACCAAAAGCAGCGCCGATGATAATACCAACTGCCATGTCAACAACATTTCCTTTAACCGCAAATTTTTTAAATTCAGATAACATACCCATAGTTTGACTCCTAGTTTGATTAAAGACGCTATGGTAAACGAATTACACCAAGTTGGCAATTTTTTAGTTTTGAGGATTTGTGAAGAGGCGTGGAGCTTTGCAGAATATCCGCAAAGCTCCGATAAAGAGTCTATCTTGAATAATACATATCAAACTCAATCGGATGAGTTGTCATGCGTAAGCGTGTGACTTCTTCCATCTTCAATGCGATATAACCATCAATAATATCATCATCAAAAACACCACCCACTTTCAGGAAGTCACGATCTTTATCCAAAGCGCTCAATGCTTGATCCAGAGAATGACAAACAGTTGGAATGTCTTTTTCTTCTTCCGGTGGCAAATCGTATAAATCTTTATCCATTGCATCACCAGGGTGAATTTTATTTTTAATTCCATCAAGACCGGCAAGCATCATCGCCGCAAACATCATGTATGGATTACCCATTGAATCACCAAAACGAACTTCAATACGTCTTCCTTTGGGACTGGATACAAACGGAATACGAATTGAAGCCGAACGGTTTTTAGCTGAGTAAGCCAACAATACAGGAGCTTCAAAACCCGGAACCAATCGTTTGTAGCTGTTAGTTGATGGATTGGCAAAAGCGTTAATGGCACGAGCGTGTTTGAAAATTCCACCGATATAATACAGTGCTTCTTCTGATAATCCACCGTATTTATCACCTGAGAAAAGATTGTTTCCGTCTTTTGACAACGATTGGTGAACATGCATACCACTACCGTTATCACCAACGAGCGGTTTTGGCATAAATGTTGCAGTATATCCGTACTCATGAGCCACATTGTGAATCACATATTTCATCATCAATAATTCGTCAGCTTTTTTCAAAAGCGTATTGAACTTCACGCCAATTTCACATTGTCCGGCAGTCGCCACTTCGTGATGATGAACTTCAACTTCAATACCAATTTCCTGTAACACGGTACACATGGTTGCGCGCACATCATTTAAAGAATCCACTGGGGGCACAGGGAAATAACCACCTTTAACTCCCGGGCGATGGCCGGTATTGTTTTCAACATTTCCATAAGAATCCCAGGCACCTTCACGAGAGTCTATTTCATAAGCCATTTTATGCATGTCACATTTCCAGCGAACACCGTCAAAAATAAAGAACTCCGGTTCAGGACCAAAAAACGCGGTATCAGCTATTCCACAACTTTTGAGATAAGCTTCAGCTCTTTTTGCCAATGAACGAGGATCTCTGTTATATCCTTGCATGGTATTTGGTTCCAGAATATCACAACGAATAATCAATGTGGATGCAGCTGCAAAAGGATCGACAAAAGCAGTTGTTGGATCTGGCATTAAAACCATATCTGATTCGTTAATAGACTTCCAACCGGCAATAGAAGAACCATCAAACATTTTTCCATCTTCAAACAAATCTTCATCCACTGCAGAAACAGGCAACGAAACGTGTTGTTCTTTTCCTAAAGTGTCACAGAAGCGTAAATCAACAAAAGCAATTTCTTGCTCCTTTATCAAAGCAAGTATATCTTGGGCATTCATAATCAATCTCTAAAGTTGTCGTTAAAAAATCAGTATCTCAGAGAGTTAAATTGTATTGATGCAACACACTATTAACTCATTGTGTCCTGCATTTTGACGGAGAAAAAACTCCAAAGGCTTGGACTTACGAATACTAGCAGAAGCAAATATAACAGTCGATAAAATCGG
>JAGRJO010000147.1 GCA_020442725.1 Lysobacterales bacterium | reverse complement strand
CTGGTACAAGCAGAAGCCATAGCTGATTTAATTTCCAGCTCAACGGAACAAGCTGCCATTGCCGCACAAAGGTCACTTCAGGGAGAGTTTTCCAGACAAATAAACCAAATATTACGCCAATTCATCGAATTGCGTGTTTGGATAGAAGCAGCCATAGATTTTCCTGAAGAAGAAATTGATTTTCTTGCCGATAAAGAACAACAGCAAAAAATGATGCAACTGCATCAGGATTTGGATTTGCTTTTACAAAAAGCCCAGCAAGGTCAGTTGTTGAATAAAGGAGTGGTGATTGCCATAGTCGGACAACCCAATGTCGGCAAATCATCACTTTTGAATCTTTTTACCCGTAACGAAACTGCGATTGTTTCAGATATTGCCGGCACAACTCGTGACATTGTCAAAGAAAACATCCATATCCAAGGAATACCAGTAACCATCATTGATACTGCCGGAATTCACATCACTGAAGATAAAATTGAACAAGAAGGCATTAAAAGAGCCAAAGAGATATTGCAACAAGCCGATATTATTATACAAGTGATTGATAGCTCAAGAGATGTCGAATTACAAATAGAAAACCTGCAAGACTTGCCGTTTAACAGACGAAAAATCATTATTTATAACAAGTCAGATATCGGAAAAGTAGAAAAAGACTTAGCTGATAACGAAGTGATACTCTCAGCAAAAACACAATCCGGATTTGAAAAACTGGAAGAAAAAGTCATTCACATGCTGAGCCATCAAAGCCAAATCGAAACCAGTTTTTCCGCGCGCACCCGCCATATCACACAATTACAAAAAACTCTTGAAAATATAAGTATTGCTGAATATAACTTTCTTAATAACAAAGCCGGAGAATTGGTAGCTGAGGATTTAAGACAGGCCCAGGAACACCTCAATCAAATCACCGGAGAATTCACCAGCGATGATCTGCTGGGAGAAATTTTCTCATCATTCTGCATAGGCAAATAAAATGTGCTAATATTTAATAAACCATTCTTAGATATCACAAATATGGCACAAAATAAAACCCAAGCAAACAGCAAAAGCGCAGATGATTTTTTAAACACCATCACTCCTGAAAAAAAGCAAAAAGAAGCCAAAGAACTTTTGAGGATATTTAAAAAAGTAACCGAATGCGAGCCGGTGATGTGGGGAAGCTCCATCATTGGATTCGATAGTTATAAATACACCAACAGTAGCGGTACAAATGATTGGATGATTACCGGGTTTTCTCCCAGAAAACAAAACTTTTCACTCTACATCATGCAAGGCTTTGCCGACTATCAGCAAGACCTAAAAGAACTCGGGAAAGTGAAAACCGCAAAAAGCTGTTTATACATTAACAAACTGGAAGATATAGATCTAACAAAACTGGAAAAGTTTTTAAACAAAACCGTAGGCGATATGAGAGCCAAGCATAAAAAATAAAAAACTGGAAAAGAAATAAAAATAGTATAAGATATCAGCACACAATTAAAAAAAGAGGAAGTTAGAAATGTTTAAAAAATCACTAAAACTCGCAACAGTAATGGTATCAGCAATATCTCTATCAGCATGTGGAGGCTCCAGTTGCAGCAGTGAAGCTGATGTTATGGCAAAAGGCGAAGAATTTCAGAAAAAAATGGAAGAAATGACAGCTTCCGGAGACATGGGCAAAATGATGTCGTTGGTTGGCAAGATGAGCAAGTTTGAAGAAATGGCTAAATCCAATGATTATCAAGCAGCTTGTGATTTGATGGATGAACTTATGGAGGATATGTAAAACCACAACAGTCATCCTCGGGCTTGACCCGGGGATCTATAAATTGCTTTTAAAAAGCAATAGAAAGTTTTTGTGTTACTTTGTTGCCACCCAACAAAGTAACCAAAAAAGGGTGCCCCGAACTCTCAGCCGATGGCTTCCCTCCCTATTTTCTTGAATTTGGCGTTTGCAAAAACTCGCATTGCGAGCAATGCTCAGACACTTGCAAACTTTACTCCAAATTCTTTAAAAATATCTCGGTGAGAGTAAAGGGGATTTTAAAAAAACAAACACTCCGTCATACTGAGCGAAGTGTGCGAAGCACGCATAACCGAAAGTATCTAAAAACTTCGTTGTGCTGAATTTAATTTCAGCATCTCCTAAATTTTTCGTAATTTTATTTAATACTCGAACCAACTTCTCCTTTTGAGAGGAGATACAGAGGTGTGTTTCTTTATCAAAACCAACTTCCGTCATCTCGACTGAGCGAAGCGCATGGAGAGATCTCGAAAAAGAAAACAATAAAATTTCTATAGCGTTTTTCTTAGTCTCATACTAGAATAAAAACAAACCCAACCACGCTTTTCAAATTTCAACTCAAAAAAGTCTGGTTAGGGAAACTGGGCGTATATTATTCCAAATTTCGTAATATATGCATGTTTTTAATTTGTGTTATACACAATTGCGTGTATTACGATGTTGGCATTCATTAAAACAGACCGCAAAATAATGACATTAAGAAAAGGAAAAACAAAGTCTACACTAGAAAGCTCAATTGAATCTGCCTTACTTGCGGTTGAGATTTATAACAAACCAAGAACACCTTTCAGAGTTGAGGGATTTATTACGCAAATGATTATGGCTTGGACAAGACTCTTTCACGCACATTTTCATAATACAATCGGCAACAGATATTACTATAAGAAACCAAACGGCAGATACCAACTTATTGACGGAGAAAAAAAATCTTGGGAACTTAAAACTTGTATTACTAAACACGGAGGAATTCATGCTTCGGTAAAATCAAATTTGACTTTCTTCATTAAATTGAGAAATAAAATTGAACACAGACACATAGACCGAGAAGAAATAGGCGTTATGATATTCGGAGAATGTCAAGCATTGTTATATAACTACGAAAACACACTTATTGGTTTTTTTTGGAGAGGAATATGCAATTAATGAAAGTTTGTCTTTTTCTCTTCAATTCTCTCGATTAAGAAAAAAATCTCAATTATCGGCAAGCAAAAAACTTTTATCAAAGGAAATAAAGGAGCTAAAGAGTTTTATTGAAACTTATAGAAACTCATTGTCAGAAGATATTTTCAATACTCAAGAGTACAGTATTAAATTAATTCAAGTACCAAAAATATCAAACACTAATCGTAATGATATTGCGGTTGAGTTTGTTAATTGGAACTATATCTCTGAAGCGGATAGAGAGAACTTTGATAAAGTAACTGCGATAATAAAAGACAAAGTAGTTAAAAAGGAGGCTATAAATCCTGGAAAAAGAAAACCGAGTGACGTAATTTCCAAAGTAAACTCAGAAATAGGATTTGAAATAAATCATTACGACCACCAATGTTTATACTGTTGTTTTAAAATTAGACCTTCAAGTGCCAACGACATTGAAGACCCTTTTGAGACTAATACGAACTATTGTCACTATGATGAAGTTCACGATGATTATGTATATCAAGATGCTTGGGCAGAATTGATAATTAAAGGAGTTAATGAAGGTAAATTATCGAAGGAAATTTGGAGACAAAAATTTAAAGCTAAGGATAGTTTTGAAATAACAGAATTTGAAACGAACGAATAAAAAAATTACGAAATGCCAACACGGTTTATATGCCATAGCTGCCTATCGGCTAGACTACAGGCATATAAATGAGACCGTTCAGCGTGACAGAGTGTTTGTTTTTTTAAAATCCCCTTAACTCTCACCGAGATATTTTTGTAAAATTTGGAGTAAAGTTTGCAAGTGTTTGAGCATTGTTTGCAATGCGAGTTTTTGCAAACGCCAAATTTGAGAAAATAGGGAGGGAAGCCAACGGCTGAGAGTTCGGGGTGCACTTTCTTTTGGTTCGTTTTCTTTATGCAAGTATAGAAAATGAACACTAGATTATCTCTCCGCTCCTGCTCCGAGCCCTTCGGGTCGCTTCGCGTGGCAAAATGGCTGTCCATGCCATTTGGTCCCGTCTCTTCGGGGAATGACCGGTTGTTTTTTTAGATTACCTTCGAAAACCTCTGCTCTGATTGCTTGCGAAGATAAATATCAAACACCATACAAATATGACGAACTAAAATCCGACCGGCGGAGCTTACAGTGAATCCGTTGTCATTAAACTGAAGCAAATCATCTTTTTGCATGTCTTTTAAATCATCCAATTCTTTAGCGAAATAGCTTTCAAACTCTATATCAAATTTATTTTCAATCGCTTTAAAGTTCAGTTCAAATTGGCAGGCAATATCCTGAATCACTTTTTTTCTGAGCAAATCATCATCATTCAATTGATAACCCCGATAAATCGGCAGTTTATCGTTATCCAATATGGCGTAATATTGCTCCAAAGATTTCACGTTTTGACTGAAAGAGTGATTGACTGAGCTGATGGATGAAACACCGAGAGCGACTAAATCCAGTTCGGCATGGGTGGTGTATCCTTGGAAGTTTCTTTGCAGTGAACCATTGGTCTGAGCAATAGCCAATTCGTCATCAGGTTTGGCGAAGTGATCCATGCCGATATAGACATATCCGGCATTATTCAGCTTTTCGATGGTCATTTGCAGAATGGCGAGTTTTTCTTCTGCCGGAGGCAGGTCTTCGGCGTTGATGCGTTTTTGTGGAGAAAACAAATGCGGTAAATGGGCGTAGTTGAAAACCGACATGCGATCGGGAGACATTTCAATCACGGCATCCACGGTTTGTGAAAAACTTTCCAGAGTTTGAAATGGCAAACCATAAATCAAATCGACACTGACCGAACGGGCATTGACATCGCGACACGCCTGAATGATATCTCGCGTCATTTCGGTGGGCTGAATGCGATTCACCGCTTGCTGAACTTTCAGGTTGACATCCTGAACGCCGAGAGAAAAACGGTTAAATCCGTATCCCGCCAGCTTTTGCATGCTTTCACGGGTGACTGAACGCGGATCGATTTCTATCGAATAATCACGGTTTTCGGTATTGATAATCGGAAAATACTTTTTAATCAGTTCCCACATTCTTTCAAACTGAGCATCGGTGAGAAATGTTGGTGTGCCACCTCCAAAGTGCATTTGTTCAACCACTCTGTCTTTATCATAAAGAGCCGAAACCATCGCCATTTCCTTTTCCAGATAATCCAGATACAAATCAGCCTTGTCGCGTTTCTTGGTGGCAATCTTGTTGCAGGCACAGAAAAAACACAGAGTGTCACAAAAAGGGATATGAAAATACAAACTAATGGGCTGTCCTTTGTTTGTTTCATTGCTCCGCCTCGCCTGTTCGATATAGTTTTCAGCAGTAAACTCTTCATTAAACACAACTGCTGTTGGATAGGATGTGTATCTTGGTCCGGCCTTGTCGTATTTTTTGATAAGATCTAAATTGAATTCAAGCTCTGTGTTCATTTGCAAATGGTATAAATAAAAAACTCCTTTGCTATTTTAAAAGC
>JAGRJO010000146.1:2226-5418 GCA_020442725.1 Lysobacterales bacterium | reverse complement strand
ATTACTCGTACAAAGAAATTAAGACTTATTCTACTTCCTTTCACACTTGGCTTTATTCCTGAATTTATCAGAGTAAATATGATTTCTTTTATTAAGAAAATAAGTTCCGGAAAAACTAAAATTGCATCAGAGAAAATTGACTTTGATTTTGATGAAAATGATATTTATATTAATAAAAATGATAAAAATAGCATTAACTTATTTGTGATAGGAAAAAAAGCAACAAGTTAAAGAACTCTGAATTAAATATCACAAAAAATCCGTCGGAGTTGCCCAGGTCCATGATGCGGATTGGATTTTGTAAACCTCATCCTCAAGAACAAAATCAACGGTAAAGTTAAGCATATCTGCTCTGAGAGTTGGTAATAAACTCAAGTCAGTTATCGGTTTGCCTGCCATGGCGGCTGTTATTTGAACGGTTGCATTGGAATCATCCGCCCACTGTATATCCTTTATTACTGAAAAAATATGCACCGTTTTGTGTCGCATGAGTTGGAGCTGAATAACTCGCTTGACGTCATCATATTTACGTCCGGAATCGTCTTGATAGTCTTTACTCACATATTCAACAATTTCACCCAGTTTTCTCGCTTCAAATCGCTGTTCCAGCTGTTCGATAGATTGTTTGAGGAGTTGATCTTTGGTGAGTTCGGGCTCGGAAGAACAACCTATGAGAATCAAAAATAGGGAAATAGTTATTATTTGTTTTATTTTATTCATCGTTAATACAGTACCAAACCTTCAATATATTTAAAATCTTTAATGTTTAGAGTGTAAAGTTTAAAACTACCGGCTAAACAAGTGGCAGCAATTAAACTGTCTGGAATATCCAGTTGATGACTTTTTGCGTATTGCTTGATAAGTTTAATAGATATTTTTGAAATATTGGAGTTGATATGTATCACTTTGAACTTGGAACAAAACTTTTCCAAAGTGAGTAATTCTTTTTTGTTTAATGCTCCATAATAGAGTTCCATTTCTGAAATTGAAGAAATAACAAATTGCTGGTCGCTAGAATTTAACTTTTCCAGAACTTTCAGATTGCCTTTAAGAACCTCAATTAATACGCAAGTATCTAAAACAATCATTTCCAGGCTTCTTTTCGTATAGATTCTTTTGAAATATCTCTGTCTTTCCAAATTCCAACAAATTGAGATAAATCATCCCTGTTGTGCTTTTGGTTTTCAACCCATTCACGCAAAGCAATAGTGATTGACTCGGTAATATTTTTCCCCTCTGTCAATCTTTTCACTTCTTCAATTAATTCATCGGATATTAATGCTGTAACTTTCATACGATAAATTATACGATAGCCGATTTAAAATTGCAATTATCTGTTGATCTGTATGATTGGTTCTTCCTTTTCCGTCATTTCGAGTCAACGAAGCGAATCGAGAAATCTTGTTGATATCTATGCGTATCATCCATGATGCTTACCATCATCCCTGAGGGCTTGCGTGAAAATTCTTTCCAGAAGAATTTTTCTCCATGCGCTATGCTTAGCCGTAAGGTGGGCGCAGCCCACCCTACAATTTTTACAATATGAATGATAAAAAATTAACCAATCAACCTATTCAAAGTCTCACTCGGACGCATGGCTTTGGATAGTTTTTCAGGGTTCGGGAAGTAATATCCACCAATATCGACTGCATCACCTTGAGCATCAAGCAATTCTTGAGTGATTTTACCCTTATTATCGGATAAATCTTTTGCTAATTGAGTGAACTGTGACTTGAGTTCGGAATCATCATTTTGTTCGGACAGAGCCTGAGCCCAATACATTGTCAGGTAGAAATGACTGCCACGATTGTCAATTTCGTTGACTTTGCGAGAGGGTGATTTTTTGGTTTCGAGGAATTTGGCGGTCGCATCATCTAATGCTTTTGCCAAAACTTTGGCTTTAGCATTGCCGTTGAGACCGATTTCTTCGATGGAAACAGCCAATGCCAGAAATTCACCAAGTGAGTCCCAACGCAAATGTCCTTCACTGACAAATTGTTGAACATGTTTAGGAGCGGAACCGCCAGCTCCGGTTTCATACAAGCCACCTCCGGCGAGCAATGGAACAATTGAAAGCATTTTTGCTGAAGTTCCCAGTTCCAGAATCGGGAATAAATCGGTCAGATAATCACGCAGAACATTGCCTGTGACAGAAATCGTATCCAAGCCTGCTGTGACTCGTTCACAGGTGTATCTCATCGCCTCAATCGGTGATTTGATAGAAATTTCTAATCCGCTTGTATCATGCTGAGGCAGATATTTTTCAACTTTTGCAATAATGCTTCTGTCATGAGCTCGGTTGGAATCGAGCCAGAAAACAGCGGCGCTTCCGGTGTTTCTCGCACGAGTGACACCTAATTTAACCCAATCCTGAATCGGCAAATCCTTGGTTTGACACATGCGCCAGATATCGCCTTTTTCAACTTCGTGTTGCATTAAAACATCACCGGCTTGATTGATAACTTGTACTGTTCCTGCTTGTGGAATTTCAAAAGTCTTATCATGCGAGCCGTACTCTTCCGCTTTTTGTGCCATCAAGCCAACATTACAAACATTGCCCATTGTAGTGACATCAAAAGCACCGTGTTCTTTGCAATAACTGATGATTTCCTGATAAATTCCGGCATAACAACGATCCGGAATACAGGCTTTCATATCCTGTGGTTTGCCGTCTTTATTCCACATTTTGCCCGAAGTGCGAATCGCTGCCGGCATGGAGGCATCAATAATCACATCACTAGGCACATGCAAATTGGTAATCCCTTTGTCAGAATCAACCATTGCCATATCCGGTCCATTAGCGAAACATTTTTCAATATCCGCTTCAATTTCGGAGCGTTTATTTTCATCCAGCTCTGAAATTTTGTTCAAAACATTACCAAAACCATTATTGGCATTCACACCTAATTGCTCAAAAGTATCAGCATGTTTATCAAAAACATCGGCAAAGAAAACTTTTACTGCATGTCCGAACATGATGGGATCGGATACCTTCATCATGGTTGCTTTCAAATGCAATGAAAACAAAACACCCTGCTGTTTTGCTTCTCTGATTTGTTCGGCAAAAAAGGCTCGTAAGGCTTTAACACTCATACGAGAGGAATCAATAACCTCTCCCGCTTGCAATGGTGTGCTTTGCTTTAAAACAGTTTCGCCATCAGCGGTTTTCAAAACAATCTTAACATCATCTTC
>JAGRJO010000146.1:0-2126 GCA_020442725.1 Lysobacterales bacterium | reverse complement strand
CCCGCTTGCAATGGTGTGCTTTGCTTTAAAACAGTTTCGCCATCAGCGGTTTTCAAAACAATCTTAACATCATCTTCAGCATCCATCACAACGGATTGCTCGCTGGAATAGAAATCTCCATCAGTCATGTGTGCTACATGAGATTTGGAATCACAGTTCCATGCTCCCATTGAGTGCGGATTGGCTTTTGCAAAAGCTTTAACCGGAGCAGCCACACGACGATCGGAATTTCCTTCACGCAAAACCGGATTAACTGCTGAACCTAGATTCTTCGCATATCGGGCTTTGATTTCAACTTCTTTCTCATTCGCCGGTTCATCCGGATAATCAGGAATTGCATAACCATTACTTTGCAACTCGGCAATGGCAGCTTTCAATTGCGGAACTGATGCTGAAATATTAGGAAGTTTAATGATATTGGCTTGCGGTTTTTTCACCAAAACTCCGAGTTCTGCCAAAGCATCCGATTGCTTTTGTTCATCCGTCAAATAATCGGAAAAATTAGCTAAAATTCTTCCACTCAAAGAAATATCGCTGGTTTCGACATTGATGCCGGCAGTTTGTACGAATTTCTGTACGATAGGTAAAAAAGAAGCTGTTGCCAAAGCCGGCGCTTCGTCAGTTAGTGTGTAGATGATGGTTGGTTTTGTCATTGCAAATCTCTCAGTAATTTTATTCTGAATATCAACCTGACATTATAATGGATTTGCTGAACAGATAACAGAGTTGAAGAAATTGCTCTCTTTAATTTAAACTAAAGTCTATGCGGTCATCCCTCACACATATCATGTAATTTGGTGATGGTTTTCCAATTACGGGTTGTCGCCTGCACTCCGAGTTTTTTCTCGATAAAAACATTGGAGAGTTTCGTCTCTCCATATCCATTAGGACAATAGAGATAAATATTTTCTTCTTTTACAACCAATTGTTCCGGCTCTTTAACATAGCTCATCAGTGTTTCGACTTTGTCGGTATCAGGTGCTTCCGCCAGCATTGTTAATAGATATTTTGCTCCATCAGCTTCCAAGTTGATTGAGCCACATGGAGTATTATTCAAAATATTTTGCAAATCTTCATGACTGCGGATAATTACAGGAACATCAAAGCCAAAGGTGTCTTTTATGGCTTTTTCTAAAATTTGTTTCAGCTCTGAGTTGTTATCTATCTCTGAATTAAATATCACATTGCCACTTTGAATATAGGTTGTCACATCAGTACAACCTGAATCCTCAAACATCTTCTTTAAATCCTCCATTTTAATTTTTTTGTGGCCGCTGACATTAATTCCACGCAGAATGGCTACTTTTTTCATAGGCTATCGTTTTGTTTTTCAAATTTATAAACATTTTAGCGTAAGATTGTGAGTATCTGATATTTCAGCAAGGAATTTCATGTTTAAAATAATCGTTTTAGTTTTTATAACAGGTGCAGCAATGGCAGGCGAAACATTAGATTTTTTGAGAAAAGAAATCTTCGATACAGAAGCGGCTTTCAACGAAATGGCGACCAATGAAGGGGTAAAACCCGCATTTTTACATTTCGCAGCTGAAGATGCTGTCATTATGCGAAATGATAAGTTGTATAAAGGCAAAGAGGAAATTGCTCGGTATTTTGATGCTCATTCAGTCACTTTCAGCAGGTTTATCTGGAAACCGGATTTTATTGATGTCGCCGAATCTAAAGAATTAGCCTACACCTATGGTCAATATTATTACGAATACACTGATAAAGACGGAAACCTGAAATCCGGAGAGGGAGTTTTTCACACCGTTTGGAAAAAACAACCTGATGGCAGTTGGAAGTACGTTTGGGATTAAAATTCTAGAGACCTTTGCTTGATTCTATAACTTCTTGCCTGTATAAAGCATATAAACATTGCTGCGTTTATAAATTCCGGAAAACTTCTGCTTAATCATTTCATCGTGTACAAATCCATTTTTCTCATACAAATGAATGGCCGCTTCGCAGATTTTATTGGTTAGCAGAAACAGAGTTTTTACATCCGGATTATTCTCACAATCTTCTATGACTTTTTTCAACAAAATCTCACCGGCTTTTAATCCGCGTGAAGTTTCCAATACACCCATTTTGGTGAGTTCATACCAACCTTCATCGTATTTTTTGAC
>JAGRJO010000145.1 GCA_020442725.1 Lysobacterales bacterium | reverse complement strand
GGGTGCGATAGTAGGTGGTTTATATTCGACTGGAATGAGCACTGATGATTTGGATTGGGTTGTCAGATCCATTGATTGGAAGAGGGTGTTCAGACCATCGACGGACAGGAAAAAACAACAATACAGTGCCAGACAAGCGGATAAAGATTATTTTGTTGATTTGGAGTTAGGTATATCCAAATCAGGACCAAAGAGTGGTAAAGGTTTTGCCGGTGGTCAGCAATTGATGTTGGAGTTACAAAGAATTGTAGGCTCGATTAAAACTGAGAAGTTTGATGATTTTCCGATTCCTTTTCGTGCTGTTGCTACTGATTTGAATGCTGCTGAACCGTATGTCATTGATCATGGTGATTTAGCAATGGCATTAAGAGCTTCAATGGCAGTTCCCTTAGTCTTTGGCCCGGTACGTCACCAAGGTAAGTTTCTGGCGGACGGTGGAATTCTGAATAACCTACCTGTCGATGTTGTGAAAGATATGGGAGCGGATATTGTGATAGCGGTTAATATTTCATCACCGCTCAGTGAAATTAATGAAGATTCATCAATTATCACTGTTTCTTATCAAAGTGTGGACGTAGCTTTGGTACAAAATACAATTCGTTCTTTAGGCTTGGCAGATATTGTTATAGCACCTGAGCTTGGCGAATTAACAGCATCGGATTTTGAGAAATATGAAGAATTTGTCAGTGCCGGAATTGATGGGGTTAAGAGTAAGTCATTAGTCCTTGAACATTTGAGTTTATCAGATGAGGATTATCTGACCAGTATAGATTCCAGAAAACTACTGATACAAGAAATTCCCAAAGTGATTGAGTTTGTCAGTTTCTCCGGCAACAAAAGAACATCGCTTGAGCGTCTAACTAATAAAACCAAACATATCTTAAATCGCCCTTTTGTGGTTTCAGAGATTCAAGATTTAGCCGATGAGTTAGCGGTAGATAATGATATATTGACTGTAACTTATAAAGTGATAAGCAATGAAACCAATCAGCAAGGAATTGATTTTCACATTCAGGAAAAAAACTGGGGGCCGGACTATCTGAAGTTTGGCTTAAAAGTCGCCGGAGATTTTGATTCCAATACAAGGATTTCGATGCTGGCCAGACATCATCGCTACAATATCAACCGAAAAGGAGGAGAGTGGATTAACGATGTCAGTGTTGGAAGTTTATTGCAGTGGAAATCAGAGCTTAATCAGCCTATTGATTTTGTTGATAAGTATTTTCTCAGCGCCAACCTTCTGATGGCAAAAGATAGTCGCAGATTTTATGGAAATATTTACAACCCCTCTTTAGCCGGGCAAGATATTGAAGATGAATTTGATATCGAAGCAACCGGAGAGTACGATATCAAGGATTTTGGTTTTGGGATTGATTGGGGTGCAAATATTACTGAAAACAGTGAATTCAGAGCCGGCTTATGGTTTCTCGATCAAAATGTGGTATCAGTTATTAATGATTCAGAATTTGAAACAGCTATTGATCGTTCAGCCGGTTTACGTTTGAGATATGGTCTTGATACATTGGACAAAGCGGTTTATTCGCGTTCAGGTATGGATTTAAAAGCCGAGATTGGTTTGTTCGATAATGTTCAAATTGCCAAAGTTGATGTTTTTAAAAGGATTCCTATTTCAGACAATACTGCCATTCATTTGGGTTTCCAAGGTGATTTTACAAATCATGCGGAAGACGGAGAGGTTTTATTTGCCTATGGTGGCTTGGATAACTTTGCCGGTTATCCGCAACACTCTTTACTTGGATTAAATGCAGTGGTTTTTGAACTGGGAGCATTTACCGACTTGGATAGAATTAATTTACCAATCTTTGGATCGCCAAAGTTTATTATCAAAGGGCATTACGGAAATGTTTGGCAACACCACATACAAGTCGAAGATATGCTCTATGGTTATTCTGCCGGAGTTTCGCTTGACGTGGTTAATACAGTGCTGTTTTTAGGCAGTGGTTACACAGATGGTGGTGATTTCAGGTTCTACTTTAGGTTAGGAACCGGATTCTAAATATATGATTTCACTTTCTGAATACCCAAAAGCCTTACAGCTTTTGATGCAAACTGATGGAACAGTGACAGAGTTAATAAAACTTCTAGCAGGCGAATCTATTAAAGTTGTTAAAATTCACAGCGAAGTCAGTGACAGCCTCTTAATCCGACAAATTTATTTACAAGGTGAACAAAGTAAGAAAAATTGGCTGTTTGCAAATTCTAAAGTTTATTTGAATCATCTTTCTGAAGAGTTTGTCAGTGATTTATTAGAAAAATCAAAGCCAATTGGAACCTTATGGTCAGATTATAAAATGGAAACATTTAAAGAAATAGTTAAACAGGAGTTGTTAATTTCTGATTCGCTGAAATCGACAGGATTTATCAAAGGAATGGAAGTTCTGAGCCGAACTTATGATGTTTTCAACAATAAAAAGCCAATTATGAGAATTACTGAAAACTTTCCATGCGAACTTTACAATCAGCTGTTATTTTGAGGACATGATTTTTTCAATTTGCGAAATGGTGTTATCATAACAGGGGTATAAATCCTTAATCATTTCAGAAGCGTCGTCAATATTCCCATCCTTTAATGACGTCTCGATTCTATGTGCTAATTCTGATAAGTTTTCACAGCTTAAATTAGCAGCAGAGCCTTTGAGTTTATGAGAAATTTTAATGACATTTGATATTTCTGATCTTGCAAAACTATCTGAAATATCTTGAATATGGGACTTCATACTGTACTTGATTTGATTGATAATTTTATGAATTACATCGAGATTACCACCTAATCTTTTATACAGAGTTGAGAAGTTAAAATATTTTTTTATGGGATATTTGTTTGTTATTAAACTGAGTTTGTTTGGTTTTGGTAACGATGTTAATTTGTTAGTGTCTTGGTTGTTAACATATTGATGAAGCACTTTTTGCAGTAATTCAAAGTTGATTGGTTTGGACATGTAGTCGTTCATTCCTGAGCGGATGCATTGATCACTTGTTTCTGAAAGTGCGTTCGCTGTCAGTGCAATGATTGGAATGTGTTTTTGATGTTCTGATAATGTACGAATTCGTTTGGTTGTTTCAAATCCATCCATATCTGGCATCTGGCAATCCATAAACACAATATCAAAATCCTCGTTTTGCAATTTTTCTATAGCTTTTGAACCGCTCCCGACGGTAACGACTTCAACGCCAAAAATTTCCAGCATCTCTTTTGTAACATATTGGTTGGTTTCAATATCATCGACAACTAATGCTCTGGCATTAATCTTCTCAATAGATTCCAGACTGAGGAATTCACGCGAATCTTCATCGGATATTGTTTGAGCATTTTCCAGTTTAATATTAAATTTAAAATCGGTGCCTTTTCCCGGTTCGCTGGTAAAACTAATTTCTCCATCCATCAAATTAATGAGTTGTTTACATATGCTGAGTCCTAAACCCACACCTTTATATTTTTTGGTATTGGAGTCATCAACTTGGCTGAACCGCAGGAATAATTTATTAGTGTCTTGTTTGTTGATACCAATACCTGTATCAATGACTTCAAATTGGATATTCGAATAAAACTCATCTAACTCAATGATATTGCAATTGACGGTGATACCACCGGAATCTGTGTATTTATAGGCATTGTCTATCAAATTATTCAGAACCTGTCGGATTCTGTTGTAATCACCTAAGAAACTATGATTAATTTCCTCGGAGGAGTTTATGTTCAAGAATAGTTTTTTAGCATTGAATCGACTATGAAGTGAGTCACCTAAACTATCCATTAAAGATTTTAAATTGAAGTTCTGTTTCCTTAACTCTAGTTTTCCTGCCTCAATCTTGGATAAATCAAGGATATCATTGAGTATGGATAATGTCAGTTCTGCATTCGACTTTATTGACTTTCCTCTCTCAAATTGTGTTTTTGAAAGAGGATTCAATAATAATACTTTTGTTAACCCAATAACAGCATGCATTGGTGTTCTGATTTCATGGCTGATATTTGCCAGAAAATCTGACTTTGCTTTGTTTGCAGCATCTGCTTTTCTTTGAGCTTTAATAAGCTGGTGTTGAATTTTCTTTGTCCTTGAAATGTCCCTGATAACGCAAAATAGAGATTGCTGGTTATTCAATGTGACTAATGTTACTGCCATTTCAACAGGAAAAATCTCACCATCCTTACGTTTACAAATCCACTCAAACCGACCAAAGCCCGACATCTTCAAATCGTGTTTAATAAGCTTAACTTTATATTCCGAAGATACCCCATTTTTTTGGCTGAGTGGCATGTGATCCCAAGTTGACGTCCCTATGATTTCATTTTCACTTTCATAACCCAGCATATTTATTGCGGCTAAATTTGCCATAGTGACTTGATAGTTACTTACCAGAAGCATTGCGTCTTCAGACTTTTCATAAAGTAAGCGATAGCGCTTTTCATTTTCCTGAATGAGCATCTCTCTTTGTCTGGCGACAATTCTGAGTATGGTATTTTCGGATAAGTAGTCATGAAATCTTCTCGAGCCAATTAACAACACACTAGTGTAAATTGCAAGTGCAAATGACATCAGTTGTCCAATGCTATTCTCCATTGTTACATATTTAAATAAGATTGGAGGTATTGTAATAAGAATAAAACTATTGAGTGCGGCAAGATAAGGCGTTAAGGTACCAACCGCTGCAGTTGCAATTCCGACTATTGTAATTGTTAGGAATGATTGGTGGATAGCCGAGTCTTCCGGAAAAAGGACATAACCAGCGCCTCCCCAAACCATTGCTGATAAGATAGAACCAATTAAGAATATCTTTTTGAGATATTCCGTTGAACGGTTTTTTGTAATTGATATCTGGAATGTAATCAAACGAAAAAGACTGTGACAATTAGCAATAGAATCCAGATTGTTGAAATTGTCCCATCAACTTGACTTTTTAAAAGAAAAATTAAAATTATTCCAGCAAGAACCATACCAATTTGGCTTGTTGGTAAAGATCTATAAGCTAGTAGGAGTAGATTGGATTGAACTTGTGACTTAGTGGGGTCTTTGATGGTCATAAACTTGATTGAAGAGTCACTAAATCATTTAAAACTTCAGAAGTATGACTTGAGGGAGAAACATCCGGGTAATGTTTAACAATCACTCCACTGGGGTTGATGATAAACGATTGTCTTTTTGAATGATGCATAAACGGAATTTCTCGGACCACATCATAGGCTGTTGACATGATTTCATCCTTATCTGACAACAATGGATAAGGTATATTATATTTTTCTGCAAACTCTTTATGAGATTCTATTGAGTCCATTGAAACCCCAAGAATTTCTGTATTTAGGTTCTTAAACTCTGTATATTTTTCGGTGAAATTTTGTGCCTCAGTCGTGCATCCGGGTGTATCATCTTTAGGATAAAAGTAAATAATCAGCCAACGATCTTTATAATCATTGAGATTGTG
>JAGRJO010000144.1 GCA_020442725.1 Lysobacterales bacterium | reverse complement strand
AAACAGTTTCAGACTCAATCGTAACTTTTTTGAGCCAAGTATTATTCATCGGATCTAATAGACATGCTCCTCTTCAATCACTCCGGCATCAGGGTCATTAAAGACTCTTTCATCCAGTTTTCCTTCGGATTTCGCCACAATACACGTCACTGCACAATCACCTGTGATATTGACCACCGTTCTGGTCATATCGAGTAATCTGTCAACACCTATGATTATTCCTATGCCCTCAACAGGGAGACCGACTTGTGTCAAAACTGTTGCCAACATAATCAATCCAACACCTGGAACACCGGCTGTGCCTATAGATGCCATAATTGACATCATAACAACCGTCACCAGTTGTGACAATGTCAGGTCAATTCCATAAGCTTGTGCAATAAAAACGGTTGCCACACCCTGCATGATAGCAGTTCCATCCATATTGATGGTTGCTCCAAAGGGTATGGAAAAAGAACCTATTGATTTACTAACACCCATTCTCTCAGTTACAGTTCTCATGGAAACCGGAATGGTGGCATTGGAACTAGCTGTACCAAATGCAAACGTCATTGCTGTTCGCATCTTGGACAAGAACGTCAGAGGATTGAGCTTTGCCAGTGTGGTCAATAACACAGGATAAACCACCAATGCATGAAGCACTAAAATAAAAAACAAGGTGAAGAAATATTTAGAAAGGTTCTTGATGGCATCGATTCCAATTTCAGCAAAAACCTTGGCTATCAGGGCAAATACGGCATATGGAGCCAGCTCCATAACGATTTTGACCAACTTCATAATAATGACATTGAAATCCTCAAAGAAGCTAATAACCCTTTTGCCAGGTTCTCCGGCCATAGTCGCAGCCAATCCCAAAAGAATAGAAAAAATGATTATTTGCAGCATATTGCCATCCGCCATAGCCTGAACAGGGTTTCTGGGAACAAGTCCAATCAAAACTTCAACAAAAGGAGGGGCTTGTTTTGCGCTAAACTGAACATCTGTTGGTAAATCAAAGCCCGCTCCTGGCTGTATCACCGATGCCAGACTCAAAGCAATCGTTATCGCAATACCGGTTGTAATCAAATATAGAGTCAGTGTTTTACCACCTATCTTTCCCAACATGGCGGGATTTTTAAGTGCAGCAGTTCCGCAAAAAAGTGAAACAAAGACCAATGGTACGACCAACATCTGCAGAGAGTATAAAAACACTTTACCAACAACGTAAAAAACACCTCCAACAAGTTTTCCACCCACAAATGGGCTCTCCATTAATCCGGTTGTATTTATAATGATGCCAACAACAGCACCAACAATCATATAAATTATTATTTTTTTAGTTAATGTCATATGTTCCACTCTTTTTAATCATTAACAAGTATAAAGTGCTTTCTTTCAAACTACAAATAAATAGCTTTTGCTTTCAAAATGAATTGGGTATCATTGTCCGCTATGTCTGAAATCATCCTAACAACTCTCAACAGCAAGTACATTCACTCGGCTTTTGGCTTGCGTTATTTGTTTGCCAACCTTGGAGAGATACAAAATCAAGCGGCTATCCTTGAATTTACAATTCATGAACGTCCGATTGATATTGTCGAAAAGATTTTGCAAAAACAAGCAAAGATAGTTGGCTTTAGCGTGTATATCTGGAATGCCGCTGAAACTGGTGCTTGCATCAAACTACTGAAACAAGTTTCTCCCGAAACCATTGTCGTTGTTGGTGGTCCTGAAGTGAGTCATGTTCCGGATCAACCGTACTGGTTAAAATTCACCGATTATGTGATTAAAGGCGCTGGTGAGTTACAATTCAAAACCTTATGCAGACAACTTTTGAATAACGAAAAACCGTTGGAAAATATCATTACCGGAATCGATTTGCCTCTGGAACAATTGCAAATGCCGTATGACTATTATTCGGATCAAGACATTAAAAACCGTATTTTGTATGTTGAGGCCTCTCGCGGTTGTCCATTCAAGTGTGAGTTTTGCCTTTCTGCACTCGACAAAACCTCGAAATCATTTTCCATTGATAATTTTTTGAAGGAAATGGAAAAACTGATTCAGCGCGGAGCTAGACATTTCAAGTTTATCGACCGGACATTCAATCTTAAAGCCTCAACCACTGTGGCAATTTTAGAGTTTTTTCTACATCGTCTGACAGATGATATGTCCATCCATTTTGAAGTGATTCCGGATCGTTTGCCGGAACCTCTGCGAAAAATTCTTGAAAAATTCCCTGAAAATGTTTTGCAATTTGAAATAGGTGTTCAGACATTCGATCCAATAATTCAGGAGTTGATTTCTCGCAAGCAAGATAACGAAAAGACAGTCGAAAATCTTTTGTGGTTGCGTGAAAACACTACGGCTCATATCCATGCTGATTTGATATTCGGACTTCCTGGAGACAACCTGCAAAACTTTTCCAAAAGCTTCGATAAGCTGATTGCACTCAACCCACAGGAAATTCAACTCGGCATTCTGAAAAGATTACGCGGTGCTCCCATTAACAGGCATACCGAAGAATATCAGATGGTTTACAGCCGGATTCAACCTTACAATATTCTTAAAACTCGTGATATTGATTTTGCAACTATGCAAAGAGTCAATCGCTTTGCTCGCTATTGGGATATGATTGGAAACTCGGGACGATTCTCAAACAGTCGTGAATTGATCATGGGCGACTCTCCTTTTGCTAACTTTTTGAGGTTGTCTGATAATCTTTTTAAGACCGAGGGCAGTACCTGGAAAATTTCCCTCCGACGACTTTTTGTTTTGCTTTATCAGCAAATGACGAAGGTTTTGCAAATTGAAGAAGAGTTCGCCTTTGATGCCTTGAATAAAGACTTTCAAAATACTGGAGAAAAAGGCAAACTGGAAAATATTCTCAACCCTCAAAACAAACAAGGTAAATCAGGTGTTAGAAACAAAAGGCAAATTCAACATTAACCCTCATAAAAAAACCCGCGCTAAGCACGGGTTTTTATTCACATTGGATTTATTGAATTATTTAAAAAATCCGCTCAAAAGACCTGAGCCTTTTTTCAAAATATCACCCAAATCCACATCACCATCACCGTCGCTATCAAGCATTCCTTCAATCATTCCCATTTGTTTAGGCTGACGTTTTTGAATGGTTTGTTGTTCTTGTCTCAGTAAATCTTGCAATCCACTCACTCCGGCTCCGCTTTGTTGTTTGGCTTTACCCAATGCGCCCATCACCATCGGTGCCAACATTGACATTAAATCGCCGGCTCCTTGATTGCCTAGACCTGTTGCTCTTCCTAATTGCTGAGTGATGTTGTCCTGACGATTACCAAAAACATGACCCAGAATTTTTCCGCCATCTCTCATGGAGTCTCCACCAAGTAAACTACCTAGATTATCCAATATCCCGCCACTGTGTTTTTTATCCAGAGCATTTGCCAATGATTCAGCTCCTTGTCTGGAACCGGCATTTTTTTGCAATGCTGAGATGATCATAGGAACAGCCACCGCAGCAGCGCGCTTGATTCCGTCATTGTCACCACCGATTTTTGATGCCATTTGCTCCATCATACTTGAACCCAGTTGTTGGGTTATCATGTCCATTATTCCGCTCATAGTATTACCTCAGTAAAAAAACAAATATTGTAGCATTTTTATTTCCGTATGAATTTTTAATTTGTAAACAATGATTAACACTGTTTGCGGTGTAGAATACAGGTTTTTATCTGAGCAATCTCTTGGAAAATTTTATTATCATAATTTTAATGCTGATCGCGGGAATAATTTTTCGGCGCTTTAATGTATTTCCGGAAAATAGTTCACAGGTGCTTAATCAGTTTGTAATTTATGTGTCATTGCCCGCATTGATTCTGATAACAATTCCGAAATTACAACTCTCCCAAAATTTTGCAATTGTTGCTCTGACTCCCTGGCTGGCTTTGTTGATTTCGGTATTACTTGTACTTTTACTCTCTCATTTTTTTAACTGGGACAGGCAAACTAAAGGTGTGTTGTTATTACTTGTTCCATTGGGGAATACTTCCTTTTTAGGAATTCCGATGGTTAAGGCATTTTTTGGAGAAGACGCTGTATCCTATGCTGTAATTTATGATCAGTTGGGCTCTTTTCTGGCTTTATCCATTTATGGCTCAATAGTCTTAGTGATGTTTGGAAAGGAGAACCATTCGATTTCGTTTCAAAATATTTTAAAAAAAGTTATCACGTTTCCTCCTTTTCTTTGTTTATTAACTGCTTTTGCTTTGCAAAATATCGAGCTATCATCACTTTATTTTTCGGTTTTGACTCCACTCGCCAATACGCTTGTTCCGGTCGTGATGCTGGCTGTTGGATTGCAAATGCAACTTAAACCCGAAAGCAGCCATCTTATACCTCTGGTTTCAGGATTGGTTCTGAAAATGATTGTCGTTCCTTTTTTGATTTATTTCATTTTCCGGGTTGTGGGTTTCAATGGCAAAATGTATCAGGTCATCGTTTTTGAATCAGCTATGCCACCGATGATTTCAGCCGGGGCATTGGCAATCATGGCAGGGCTTTCGCCCAAATTATCTGCTTCTTTGGTTGCTTATGGAGTGATTGTCTCTTTTGTGGTTTTGCCGCTTTTGTATTTTTTGATTGATTAACTTAGTCAGAAGAAATATATTTCGGGCCTTTACCAGCTGTTTTTTCATAAACTCCTTTTCCGGCTCTTTTATATTTGGTAAAGCCTTTTTCTTCAGCCTTTTTATCGGTTGTCAGATGTTTAGTTCCCATGGCAACATTCGGTGCTGAAATCACTTTCTTAACCTTGTTTCCACACTCTGGACAAAGTTGCACAGGTTCTGCATTTAAACGCTGCAAAACCTCAAAGCCTAATCGGCAATATTCACAACTCTCTTCAGTTGCGTTTTGATATGTATAAAACGGCATTGTAAAACCTAAAAAATAAAGCCTGTTAGACGATAACTCTAACAGGCTTTCTATTAGCAAATTATCTGCTTATTAATGTATGCCCTTCATGCCTTTTTTCAAGAAAGGAGAAATAATTAACATGAACAAGCCCAGACCAACACCAAGATATATCAAGGTCATCCAAAGCTCATTGTATTTGTCCAGTTGCTCAACGACTGTCAAGGTATTGAGTTCTTCGGTATCTAACGCAGCAATTTTTGCAAGCAATGCGGCAACAACTTCAGACAATGCTGTTGCCAGGAACCAAACTCCCATAACCATACTCACAACGCTCTTAATAGATAATTTTGTTACTGCAGACAAACCAACAGGAGATAAGCTCAACTCAGCAGTCGTATGAATCAAATAAGCCAAAGCCAACCATAACCACGCAACTTTTCCAGACTCGCCAGGGAACATCGCTCCCAATAAAAGAGCACCAAATCCCAGACCAACCTGAATCAAGCCTAAGCTGAATTTCACAGGAGTTGAAGGATCCATGTTTCTTTTACCAAGTTTTATCCATAATGCCGCAAAAACAGGAGCCAATGTGAAAAT
>JAGRJO010000143.1 GCA_020442725.1 Lysobacterales bacterium | reverse complement strand
ATTTGTCCTGCTGCACCTGTTACTGCCACTCTTACCGGATTTTTCATATTTAACCTCATATAATTTTCTATTGGTCGGGATGAGAAGATTCGAACTTCCGACCCCCACAACCCCATTGTGGTGCGCTACCAGGCTGCGCTACATCCCGAGAAGTGTGTATTTTAGTTTTTAAGTTCAATTGTGCAAGTGTTTTTCCAAATACTCACAAATTAGCCATTGATTAACCCCCATAACTCAATATCATTGAGAGTATTCCCTCGGGCAATGTGCGTTTTTAAATCTTGCGTGTTTATAACCAGTGAAGGTGGAATATCTAACTCTTCGCATTTTTCAATCATCATCTGTTTTGAAGCTGCGAAGATTTGAGTTTGATTCAAATCAAGTCTGAAAATATCCGGTAACGATTTGGCATGTATTTTTTGAGAACTGTCATAGAGAGCAATCAAATCATTGCCATTGTATTCGACAAATTTTTCATACAATCCAGCTTTTTTGATGAGTTCAGTATTGTTACCGGGTCTGAGTTTGATAATTTTTCTGATTTGATCATTTTTCATGATCCAGTTTCTAGGCTTGTTTCTTTGCTGAGCAAAATCTTCACGCCATTGTAGAATTGCAAATAACAACTTCTTTTGTGAAATATTTAAGCGGTCAGACTTTGAAATTTTGATAAATAGTTTTTCAATAACTTCTTTAGCATCAGTTGAATGCATTTTATTTTTGCTGACAAGCTCAAACCATTCCATTCTTCCTAAAGTTTCGAGCTTTTGAGATAAAATATTTTTCATTTCAGCAAGATGTGCTACATCTCCGATCGCATATTTAATTTGATTAGGGGAGAGTGGTCTTCTCATCCAATCGGAACGACTGTGTTCTTTTGGCAAGTCAACATCCAACAGATCTTTAACCAGATTTTGGTAGGAAACGTGTAAACCATATCCGCAAAGAGAGGCAGCGATTTGAGTGTCAAACACATTTTTCGGCTGGCGGTTAAACATATTTTGTATAATTTCTAAATCCTCCGAGCCGGAATGAACTATGATATTATCCAATATATTTTGCAAACCTTCACTTGGCTGAAGTTTTTTCATATCCAAAAGGTAAAATTCTTCACCGATTTGAAACTGAAATAGTGCCGGATTCGGGTAGTATGTATTTACGCGCTCAAACTCACTATCAAAAGCTAAAGCGGCTTTTTTTTCAAGAGAAATAAGCTGTTCTAATTGCGAATTATCGTCAATCCAATGGTAATCTGTTATCATCCGCTAATTAAAACATATTTTTCAAAAACAGCCAATATGCACTCAGTAAATTTTAAAAAACTCGGAATATTATTTTTAATTTTCATCTTAGTTTTAAGCTCTTGCCATACAAAAAAACACTCAGCTTCTCAATCATTTGTCATTCTGGCAATTAACGATGTTTATCGTATTGAAGGATTGGATCAAGGGAATGTTGGAGGTCTTGCCAGGGTTAGAGCTTTAAGAAATCAACTAGAGAGTGAAGGGAAAAAAGTTTTGTTATTGCACGCCGGAGATTTCCTTTATCCATCTTTTTCTAGCCGAGTTGATAATGGCGAGTCAATGATTCATGTATTGAATTTTCTGGATGGTTTTTCTCCGCAATTTGATGATGACATGATTATTACCTTTGGAAATCATGAATTTGACAAAGGAAAAATGAAATACATGTCCAACTTGCAACAAAGAATTGATGAATCTGAATTCAATTGGCTGGACTCCAATATCAACTGGAAACGTGATGATGAATTGGGTGTGATTACCTCTGAGAAAATGCATAAATGGTTGATGAAAGACTATTCAGGAATCAAAGTCGGTATATTTAGCTTAATGACAGATATGGCGAAACCTGAATATATCGCCGGATTTGACGATACAGTTGAAGTAACAAAGCATTATGTGAGATTTCTTAATGAAAAAGGTGCTGATGTGATTGTTGCTCTCACTCATCAGCAAATGTCCGATGACAGAAGAATTATGAATCTTGATAAGAAAGATCGCCCGGATTTGATTATTGGTGGTCATGAACACTATCGCCAACTGGAACAAATCGACAATCACTGGATTACCAAGGCGGATGCGGATGCCGTTTCAGCAACTGTGATTGAAGTGAGCAAAACTCACGATGGCAATATAAATTTTTTACCAGCTTTTATTGATTTGGATAAAGATTTTAAACCGGATAATTTCGTTCAGCAAATCGTGAATAATATGGTTGTAATGACAGACTCGCAATACTGTCGTAAACTCAAATTAGAAGACGATTGTCTCGACTCGGCTTATGGAACAACTAAAGTAACCTTAAAAGCTGAAGAAAGCGAAATCAGACGTTTTGAAACAAATATCGGCAACTTTATCGCAGATACTGCTAAAGAAGAATTTGATCATTGTCATGCTGATATTGCATTTATTAATTCAGGAGGAGTCAGACTTAACCACGATATTGAGGCAAACAGTTCAATCACTAAGAAGCACATAGAGGGAATGTTCCCGTACTCAACAGAGTTGAAGCTGATAAAAATTAATGGTGAAATTCTAAAAAAAGTTATTACTCATAGCATAGATATGTGGACTGCAAATGGTCACTGGTTATTAACCTCAGGTTTTAAATACACACATAATCCGGAAAAACAACAATTTACAAACTTGCGTTGGTCCAAAAATGATAGGTTCATAGAGAATAATGAAGAAATATTTGCTGTCGTTCCGCAATATATAATTGATGATAATACAGACCATGATGGATATGATATGATTGATTCGAGTATGATTGTAAATTGTAATAAAAATGGTTCCAGTTTGAAGCAACTGGTTATCCAGAAGATTCAATTTACGAGCGGAGGAATTGCACCGGTCGTTGACGGTAGAATTTGCAACACATTGAGAGATAACTGTCCGGAATAGAATAACTATATGTCTGGTAAAGAAATTGCTGTTTTCATTGTAGGAGTTATTCTTGTTGTTTTTCTTGTTGTTATGAAAAATACTGCATCGAATTCCCGCCTTATTGATGCACCTGATTTAGTGGCTGACAACTCGCAAACTCCAATACCAATTCAACAACCTAAAGAGTTTCAACCAGATACTAATTTCCCAACTATTGATAGTATTCTCGATGTTCCGCAGTGGGAGTTCGATTTGCAAACTCTGAGTACCTTAACCAGTGAAGAACTTATTAAATCCGCAAACCTTTCAATTGATGAAGACAGGTATTTTCAACCTGAAAATGATAATGCATTATTTTATTATCTGAGTTTAAAATCAATTGACGAAGCGAATGAAAATTTGCAAATACTTTCTGAGAAGATTACCAATAAGATTCTGGATATTAGCAATTTGGCGATTTCTGAAAGCGATTCTGACAACTTAACTTTTGCTATCTCAAGATTGAAAACACTAAATCCAAATCATGATGAAATACTCAATCTTGAAGAAAAACTTTCAACCATCAAAACCATCAATGAGATATATCCAAAAGGATTGCAATTCCTTGCTGAGGGCAATGTAATAAATGCTGATAATAATGATGCATGGCATATTGCAAAACGAAGTTTTATGTTGGATGCTGAGAATCCCAAAAGTATTGAATTGGTTAGTAAAGTTGAAGATTTTTTAGTGGCTGAAGCCCTGTTGGCCGCAGAGGAAATTGACTTTCAATTGGCAAACTCCTCATTGGAACAATTGGAAATGCTCAATCCTGAATCTGAAAATATTCTCCCAACAAAGCAACGAATCACTGATTTGAAGCAACAAAGACTATTGTGGCTCAAACAGCAAACCGAATCTGCAATTGACACAGCTAATTTACAACGGGCTGAGCAAATGTATGAACAATTGCTAATGTTAGGAGTTGATGATGAACAATTTGCAGAATATAACTCTGAAATTCAAAGAATTCAGATATTTGGCAGATATAAGCCGTTAGATAACTTTGCAGATTTCTATAACAATAGCGAACTTCCTAAGATGGTTGTTATACCCACAGGAAGTTTTCTTATGGGGAATGCTCAAGGCTTAAATAATGAACAACCGTTACATAGAGTTGATATCCAATATGGTTTTGCAGTCAGTAAGAATGAAATTTCCGTTAAGGACTTCAGACTTTTCATTAAAGATACAAACTATGTGACTGATGCTGAAAAGAACAAATCATCAAAAATATATGATTTAAAAACGGGTCGCTTAAAAAACAAAAGCAAAATAACCTGGGAGCGTGATTATTTAGGCAAGAAATCCAAAGATGACTTGCCGGTAATTCACATTTCATGGAACGATGCATTGGCTTATACTCAATGGCTTGCAAATAAGACCGGTAAAAATTATCGCCTGCTTTCGGAGTCTGAATTTGAATATATACTGAGATCTAATACTACATCTATTTTCCCTTGGGGGAATGGAAACCCAACCGAAATCATTGAGAATTTAACCGGAAAACAAGATAAGTCGAAAGGAGTGATTCGTTCCAAATGGGAAAAGGGATTTGAAAACTATAATGACAAACATTGGGGACCAGCACCTGTTGGCAGTTTTGTTGCAAATAGTTTTGGATTAAATGATACGGCTGGAAATGTTATGGAGTGGGTTATGGATTGTTGGCACGATTCCTATGTTCGTGCGCCAGTTGATGGAACAGCATGGTTTAATCCGGGTTGCGAAAATCATGTGATTCGTGGTGGTGCATGGAGTAGTGCCAAAGAGGAGTTTTCATCAAGTAATCGCTCAACCGCAAAATCAGATTTTACCGATGCAAGGGTGGGTTTCAGAATTGCACTAACGCTTAAAACAAATAGTTAAAAAGTTTAAATATTTGAGCAATTTATCTTGAACAAACTGAAGAAATCTTTATACTTACACACCTCAAATGTGCCGGGGTGGCGGAACTGGTAGACGCGCCGGATTCAAAATCCGGTTCCTTTACGGGAGTGCGAGTTCGATTCTCGCCCTCGGTACCATTTAACTCAATCAGGGGCTTTCAGAAGCCCTTTTTTTATGCCTAAAATCTTCGCAAACCCTTATATATCAAGGGGTTTTAATTTCATAAGGTTTCAAAAGACTTCTTTACAACGCAATAAATTTGTTGGTACAATTGTGGGTATATAAGCATATACCAACACGAAAATGTGTGTGGAGATGCTATGTACCAACACGATGTACCAACAAACAGGCTTAAAATGAAGCTAAACAACACTAAAATAAAGGCACTCAAACCGGATAAGAAACAATACAAAGTCAGTGATGGCAGGGGTTTGTTTTTACTGGTTCACCCCAACGGTTCGAAGTATTGGCGATTAAGTTATCGCTATGATGATAAACAAAAAACCATAGCATTAGGAACTTATCCCGATATTTCACTGGCTCAAGCCAGAGATAAAACACATGAAATAAAATCAAAGATTGCTAATGGCATTGACCCCAGTGAACAAAGAAAAAATAAAAAAAGAAAGATAAAGAAATACACTTTTTTGAAAGTTGCCAAACAATGGTACGACA
>JAGRJO010000142.1 GCA_020442725.1 Lysobacterales bacterium | reverse complement strand
TATATCAGTATTACTTCTGTTGTTCTTCTGCCTAAGTATTTCGGCAAAAGACAACAATATCAGCTACAAGCAGGATGGTCCGTATCGAATTGTTACTGATAAGCATCTAATTAATGATATTCCACTGAAAAATAAGGGTGGCTACCAAATGGTCGTGGAAATTCCCACAGGAACTCGCCAAAAGTGGGAAGTGAATCATAAATCCGGACAAATAGAGTGGGAATTCAAGGATGGAAAACCCAGAGAGGTTAAGTTTTTAGCTTATCCAGGAAATTACGGCTTTCTTCCACAAACACTGAGTGGTGATAATGATCCGCTGGATATCATTGTGTTGAGTGAAGCATTTAATCGTGGTGATATCATCGAAGTAAAAGTCCTGGGAATGCTTAAATTAAGTGACGGAGGAGAAAGCGATAATAAAGTCATTGCTATAACTGAAGGTTCCGGGTTTAAAAAAATAGACTCGTTATCTGAAATGCTCGTCAAAGAACCCAACGTTATTCCAATCATCCGACAATGGTTTGAAGGTTACAAAACTCCCGGGAAAATGGTTTTTTTGGGTTACGAAGATAAAAAGCAAACCATTGAATATATTGAAAAGGCTCATAAAAGATGGAAACTGGAAAAAAATTAAACACCTCTAAACCTTTTCAATCTCTTTCATCAATCTCTCAAGCTTAATTGTACGACCATAGATGCCTCCATCGTGCATTAGATGTAATAAATGTGTTGGCTTAACTTCTTTCACAATCCACTCATAGAACTTGAACTGTTCATCAAGGGATAAGTTGTTAATATTAATGACTATTACCTCAGGGAATCCTAGAATAAAATTTTTCGCAATATATTGTCCAAATGAATCTGCTAATACTACCAGTTTAGTATCGGAATTTATCAAAGGGTTGGAGTATACATAACTAATATTATTTTTATAGACACTTTGAATTCCATTAATACAGTTTTTTCCCTCACAAATAACTATATTAAATTCATCAAAATTATATTTTACAGAAGAATCATAAAGTTTTAACCCAAGCGTATGAGTTCTCAAGTCCGTACTTACATTAACTTTCTCACTTTCAATATTCTGTATTGAATCAATACTCCATAAAGACTTCATAATATCTTTAGCAATTATATTAGGTAGAATGCCATGCCAATGAAAGTGTTTTGGCAAATATACTTGAACCGAAGATTTTAAATCCAGCATTTTTTTCAGAGGGTAATAAATTCTGTAATGTTTTTCATTCATAAAGAGTGATTCCCACCATGCTGGTGAGTTTCTGGTACACCAACTTTTTTGTGGCTCTGGTAAGTTCTCTGGGTATATCTTTCCTTTGGTAGGGATAATAGCAATATCCGAAATAATATCTAGCCGTTTTGAATAATTTAATAATCCTTTAAAAAGACTGATAGTTTTTTGTTGAAACGTTTTTGGCAGTGATTGCACATTGCACACCGATTTAATGAGTAAGTTGGGGTTATCAGCAATGTGTGAATTGAAGTAAATAAAACCATTGTTTCCAACGGTTATTTGTTTTGATGAAATCTCATTGAACAATTGATATCGAAGTTTATTGGAACTACGAATAAAAATTTTTCGGAACCCAAATTGATCAGATAGATAATTATCAATTTGGTTTGTATACCCTTTAATATCATCTATTTTTTTCGGAAAAGAAGGTTTTTGAACTAACACTCTATTTTCATCACTTTTCAGTTTGTCTTTAGTAAATATATGTTTAACTGCTGGCATAGATATGACTAACATGAAAAGTGCTATGAATATTATCTGGTATATCTTTTTAAGCATGTTCAAAATCTGAAATAAATAAATGGGTTGTAGCTACCACTGGCGATATTTAACAATGATAAAAGAAAAATTGATATATAATACATTTCAAACATGATTTTTAAGATTGTAACTTTGATATCAATTTGTAAATATTCTTTCATGTTCATCTGCCTGAATAAAAAATGATAGATTGGCATTGAAAAAACTGTAGCAAATATAAGCGTTACAGATAACGAACTAGTTAAGTATAGAGAGGGTACAAACTCAATCGTTTGACCTTGTCCTAATCCAAACATTGTCTTGAGGAAATAAACCAAGTGATTGAAGTCCTCTGCTCTAAATATAACCCAACCTATTACTACTACGAACAATGTATAGGTATGGCTAAACAACCGCCAACTGGTATCAAGAAGTTTTTTAAATCCCAATCGTTCGAGTATTAAAAAAAATCCATGATATGCCCCCCAAATTATAAAAGTCCACGCAGCACCATGCCATAATCCGCACAACAAGAAAACTACCATTAAGTTGATATAAGTGCGAAAAGGTGAAACCCTGTTACCTCCAAGAGGGATGTATAAATAATCTCTAAACCATGATGACAAACTCATGTGCCATCTACGCCAAAACTCAGTAATTGATTTTGAAATGTAAGGATAATTAAAGTTTTGAGGAAAACTAAAACCCATGATTAAACCTAAGCCAATCGCCATGTTTGAATATCCGGCAAAGTCGAAATAGATTTGTAATGAATAACTAAAAGCACCCAACCAAGCAGTTGAGGTTGTAAGGCTTGCTTGATTTAATGCAAAAATAGCATCTGCTGATACAGCAACAGTATTGGCAATCAGTGCTTTTTGAGCCAGTCCTATAATAAATATCCGGACTCCTTTAGAAATGTTATCGAGGGTGTGAAACCTTGTATGAATTTGTTCAGCAACAGTTTTAAATCGTACGATAGGACCGGCAATTAACTGAGGAAACATCGAAATATAAAGTGCCAGATTAAAAATGTTTTTCTCAACCCGAGCCTCCTTACGATAAACATCAAACAAATAGGATATCGCCTGAAAGGTAAAAAAAGAAATTCCTAATGGTAAATGCACCTGTGATTCTGCTTTGAAAAAACTGATGTTTTCACCCAAAAAATTAAAATACTTGTAGTACCCAAGTAACACTAAATTAATTACAATCCCGGAAACAAGAACGGTCTTTTTAGTGAGATTAAAATTTTTATCAATCAATATTCCAAAAAGATAGTTGAGTCCAATAGATACCAATAAAAGAAGAACATACCCGGCTTCGCCCCAAGCATAAAACAACAAACTGGCGATTAACAAAACCGTATTTTTAAAAGGAGTAATAAAATATAAAACCAAAAACAGCGGGAGAAAATAGAATAAAAATGTAATTGAACTAAAAACCATATTAATTTAGAACCTGATTTCTATGAGATAGAATTTTATTGTCAGACAAATACATATAATCCGTAACCGTGCCATCAACACCTTCATTTACAAGTTTTTGAAATTCTTCCGGGTTATTAAGAGTCAGAGTATAGATAGTTAAATCCCTAAATCCAAATTGTTTTAACAAAGTCTCAAAATATTCTTTTTTGGGCTGGACAGAAATTGCATAAAGTTCTTTAGTTTTTAAAAATTCAACGATATCAGAGTTCAACTCCAAAGTTTTATACATAGCAAACATTATGTTTTTCTTGTTAAATCCCAGATTAATAATTTGTTGATATTCTTCCAGTTTGTACATTTGCGGGATGATTCTTTGATATGGATTTTTAATTGTTTTTATGATTTTTTTTAATCCCTCGAGATTATTTTTTTTTATATCAGCAACCAATATCGCATCAGGATGATTTTCCATCCAGTTGGCAAACTGATTGAGCGAAAGTTGAGTTTGGCTAAAACTCATTTCAAATGTCATAAACTCCTTTAAAGTAGGAGGTTCTTTAGAACTCTTACCAAACAATCGTTGATATGTACGACTCCAGTCATGAATTAATACGAGCTCATTATCACTGGTCCAGTTGAAATCCATTTCAAAATATCGAAGTCCAAATTCATAGTTATGATTTATGGCTTCCAGTGAGTTGAGATAGATCAGACCATTAATGCCACCACCTGCGTGGGCTATAAAAAGGGGTTTTCTTATTGGTTTGACATCAAAAAACCTATTGAAAATAATAAATGCTAACAAGAAAATGATTATTGAAACAATTATGATTCTCGTAGGTTTTTTCATTATTTCTTGAAGTTAATTTAAACTCTTATTATGTTGAGGCAAAAAAAGGCCTAATTATAAACATTTATCCAGACTAAACAAGAAATTGGCTATAATGTAGGGACTCGGGAAAATAGCATATCAGTTTTTAAAAAATGTCTGAACAATTAAAAAATTATTACGCAGCTGTGGATTTGGGTTCCAACTCCTTTCATATGATTGTAGCTGAGATGATTGATAACCAGATGCATGTTATTGATAGTCATAAGGATATGGTTCGGTTGGCTGACGGTTTGGATGCCAAAGGGAATCTTAGTGAAGAGAAAATGAAGTTTGCCATCCAATCACTGCGAAAAATTGGTCAAAGAATAAAACACATTCCCAAATCACATGTTCGGATTGTCGGAACGAACACACTTCGATTGGCAAAAAATGCCAAGGTTTTTATGAAAAGAGCTCAAAAAGCTTTGGGCAAGTCTATTGAGGTGATCTCAGGCCGTGAAGAAGCAAGAATTTTGTATCTGGGCGTGGCTCATAGTATTCAAAATGATGAACACAATCGATTGGTGATTGACATTGGTGGTGGTTCGACAGAGTTAATTATTGGCAATGATTTTACTCCGATATTACGAGAAAGTTTACACATGGGATGTGTGAGCTATACCAACAAATTTTTTTCTGATGGTTTAATTACGCCTGAAAACTGGAATAAGGCTGTGTTGCATGCTCACAGACAGGTAGTTCCGATTGCTTTGGAGTATAAACAATTGGGTTGGGACTTGGCAGTTGGCGCGTCAGGAACTCTGAGAGCGACTGTGAGTGTTCTTACAGAGAATGGACTAACAAATGAGGGAATTGATCCGCAAAGTTTAAATCAGTTGATTGAAAAATGCTTGCAACTTGGAAGTATTAAGAAACTAAGTCGAATAAAAGGATTAAGTCTGCAACGAATGCCGGTGTTTATTGGTGGATTGGCAATTATCAAGGGTTTATTTGATGCTTTGGACATCAAGCGTATGATTGGTTGTAACGGAGCCTTGCGAGAAGGTTTGATTTATGATTTGAGTGGTCGCCTCAATCACAATGATATTCGCAAAAGAACAATCGAAAAGTTATGCAAACAGTTTGAGGTTAATATCTTTCAATCTGAGCTTGTGCGAGCGAGCTTGAATAAAATGCTAGATATCCTTAATCTAAAGTTAAGCGACAAACAAAAAAGATTGTTAAGGTGGGCGACAAAACTCCATGAGCTTGGTCTGAAAATATCCCATTCGCACTTTGAAGAACATGCTGCATATATTTTGAATCATGCGGATATGCCGGGATTTGCTCAACACGAACAAGATAAACTGGCAGCAATTATTGCATCACAAAGACGAAAAATTAAGACAGAGTGGTTACAGAGACTTTCACGAGAGCAAAAAGAAAAAGTGATTCCTTTGATAGTACTGTTTCGTTTGGCGGTTTTATTGAATCGTTCCCG
>JAGRJO010000141.1:3254-5532 GCA_020442725.1 Lysobacterales bacterium | reverse complement strand
CAAGTTCTGTCAGATGCTTTTCTTTGGATTCGATGGATTGATTGATGGGTTTATAAACAAATGCCCAAAATAAAGCAAGAAAGACGAGAACACTCCCACGAACCAACAATTTGCGTTCACTATCGCTCAGTTTGCTTATTAAATTTGTTATTCCCGACATTACAATCTCTCCATTGTAATCACTGATGAGATTCCATCATTATTGGAGTCTCTCGTTCCTGTCTTCACACGCATATCGAATGAATTCTTTTCTAAATTAGATTGGAAAGCATTGAGTGATGAAATGTCTTGAGATTGAATTTTAACTTCCAGTTTATCTTCTCTTAATCGAATTGAGAGTACATAAACATCTTTATTACCTTGTAAAGCCTTGCCTAAATAACTGAGTGATCTAATAAAAGTATCACCACTGTTGTTAGAGTTCGAGTTCTCTGAAATTTTTAATCGGGACAACATCCCAGCATAAGGATTGTTCAATTCCGCAGGTGTGATATCCGGGATTAAATCGGACAGAAGTTCCCTTTGCTTAAATTGGACTTCTTCGGCTTTATTCGACAAAGAGTTCAAGCCTATCACGTTAATTGTAAGCCAGCTTATAATTAGTAAACTACACAGAACTAGAAGTTTTTTAATTGGTGATTTCTGTTTATGTTTTTGAGAGTCAATTGAATACTTTCCTTGAAATAAATTAATATATTCTTTAGAAGTTATTGTCTTCAAAGTCAATTTAGCAATATCAACTTTTCTAATTTCAGGATTTTTAAACTCTATTCCTGGAAGTTCCTTTTCTGTATAAACAATCGTTTTGCCAGCTCCGATTAACTGAAGATAGTTGTTGAGTGTCTTTTGATCATTATTTATCTTCGTTCCTTTATGGTCAAAATTGATGATGAAGTAGTCTTCAAAATTACATACCGTGCAATCTTCATGGTTAGGGCATAAGTAAATCTCTGAATAAAGTTTAGGATTTTTAAATCCATACTCGACAATCTTATTATAAATTTCCGTTATTATTGAATTTGATACAACTGCTACTTCATGATATTCATCACTGGATTGAAGATAAGCATAATGATTCAATTCAATATCATTTGCTAGCTCTTCTTCAATTAAATTTGGTAAAGATTGACGAATAATTTCTTCATTCTTTGTCGGTATTTTAACTTTGGTGTGATAAACCAATTGTGCCGGTAGAGTAAAAATCAATTGTCTGTTATTACCTGTTGTGATTTCTGACCATGAAGAAATATTCCTCTTCTCGATAGAAAAAGAATCAGAGTTATAATTGATTTGATACTTTGGATTTAATTTTGAATCAATTCCAACAAGAACAAAGTCAGGCATTGCTTTTAAATGATTTTAATAGCGACATTATACCCCAACAATATCACGAAAAATGATATTGTCAGGGCATAAATATAAATGTTATAACGCTTTTCTGTATTTTGGCATCAACCAGAATGCCAACGCAGGAAGTATCAGTAATGCACCTAACATATTCAAAACAAACATGAAGGCAAGTAAGATACCCATATCAGCCTGGAATTGTAAATCACTGAACATCCAGGTTCCTACTCCAACAGCCAAGGTGATTGCTGTAAAGAAAACAGCTTTACCGGTTAATCTCAAAGTTGTGTAATAAGCATCATAGAGACTCTTTCCTTCTTTGAGGAATCCTTGGAGTTTACTAAAGATGTAAATTCCGTAATCCACTCCGATACCAACACCTAAAGCCACGACCGGCAAGGTGTTAACCTTTAGTCCAATACCCATAAATGCCATTAATGCATAAGCCAGGAAAGAAACTAATGCTAGCGGGATTACAATTGTAAGTGTGCCAAATACAGATCTGAAAGTTAATAGACACAATACAATAATTGCAGCATAGACCAAAATCAGCATTGGCATTTGAGCTGCTTTTACAACATCATTTGTTGAAGCCATTACACCAACATTACCGGTTGCCAAACGGAAACGAACTTCCCCTTCTGCAAGCTCATCCAAGTGAGTTTGTTTTTTAGGGTTATTGGTCTTAAATGTTTCAATAACGCTACTTAATGAATCCATATCAGCTTTTGAATTGGCATCAAAACCACTGACAGAGTCTCCAATTGCAGATAGTTTTATTGGAGTCTCATCTCCCAAGGCGTTGATTGCAGTGATTAGATTATTGACAGAGGCACTATCATTTCTATCAAAGGCATAAACTGAATCTACAGCTTCTGTAAGGTTTTTATCAACTTTTGGAGGGTAAGCTTCACGATACTCATCCACTGCC
>JAGRJO010000141.1:0-3155 GCA_020442725.1 Lysobacterales bacterium | reverse complement strand
GCATAAACTGAATCTACAGCTTCTGTAAGGTTTTTATCAACTTTTGGAGGGTAAGCTTCACGATACTCATCCACTGCCGCAACAACTCGGGAAATAGTTGAGGCTTTATGATCTTCAGTAAAAATCATCACCGGCATTGCACTACAATCCTTGTTTAATAACCCGGTATCTGTCTCGATTCCGGATAAACTTTGCCTCATAACAAATTGATTTCTCGATAATGTTTTCCACTTCGGACTACCTTCATTCCATCCTGCTGTAATCACTTTAGCATATTGAGAAAGAGTTATTACTTTTTGAACACCTTCAACATTTTGCATGTGCCATGCGAAACGATCGATATTTTCCATTGCTTTATAACTCTCGGTACAGGCATTACCACTTGATTCTGCAATCACACTAATCATGTCAACACCTAATGAAAACTCACTACTAATTGTTTGAGCATCGAGATTATATTTTGCATCCGGTCTTAATTCAGGAACACCAGCTTGAGAATCACCAATTTGCATTTCCTGAGATTTCATATAACCGAAATAAAATAAACCAATTAATACAAGTACGGAAAGTGTAGCCAGAGGATTCTTTGCAAATCCGGCAATGGCTTTCCAAAAGCTTGAGTCGCTATTTTTCTTATCAAGGCATTTTTGGCAAAACTTACTAAAATTCGCTGTGTTTATAGTTGATAAAAGAATAGGCATCAAAATCAAGTTGGTAATAATAATCAACGCCACACCTATTGTTGCTGTAATTGCTAATTCCTGAATGATGCGAATATCAATAAAGTAAATTGTTGCAAATCCGATTGTATCAGAAAGTAAAGCAATAATTCCGGGTGCTAATAATATTGCAAAAGTCGCTCTCGCCGCATGATCTCCGTCCCATTCGCCATGTGGATGGGCGATAATTTGATCAGTCCACGTCGAAATCATTTGTACTCCATGACTGACGCCTATTGCAAATATCAAAAAAGGTGTGAGGATATTCATCGGATCGATTCCGAATCCAAGTAGTTTTAGAGTCCCTAATTGCCATATCACTGCAACCACAGAACAAATAAGTGGATAAATCGTCAGTTTAATACTTCCGGAATACCAGAATAACAACACAGCAGTTATTAAAATTGCCAAACCAAAGAAGTAAACGACCGATTTTGCTCCATTTGATATATCACCAACAATTTTAGCAAATCCAATAACATGAATAACCTCTTCATTTCCTTTTTCGTGTTTCTTACGAATTTCTTCAAGTTGCTCGGCGACTCTTTGATAGTTGATTTTTTCATGAGATACCGGATCTTCTTCCAGTAGTTCAGCCCATACCATCGCACCGTTAAAATTCTCTGCAACCAATCGACCGACAACACCTGCTTTAACGATATTTCCTTTGACTAAATCGAACATCGCAGGAGTTGGAGTAAAGTCAGACGGTATTACATTACCACCGGCGAAACCATCCTCAACAACTTCAACAAATCTGACATTTGGTGTAAAGATAGACGTTACACTTGCGGGAGAGACACCTTTAATTGAGAAAACATCATCTGTTACCGCTTCAAGCGTTCTGAAAAAGCTTGGAGTGAACATATCACTGCCATCTTGTGTCATAACAGCGATAAGTAGTCTGTTAGCTCCTCCAAATTCAGACTCATAATCCATGAATGTCTTCATGTATTCATGCTGAAGAGGTAGTTGCTTTTTAAAACCTGCATCAACTTTTAATTGGCTAGCAAAAAAGCCCATAGCAACTGTAACTAATACCAATAATAGGATTATTAGTTTTTTATTGTTGAAGATGAGATTTTGTAAAAAAACCATCGTTTTTGAATAATTTTCACTCATAATTTCATCACCTAAATTGTTTTGTGCTAATACCGTTTTCGCCAATAAAAATCAGTATATTACCTTTTACAGATAACACATCTGCGTAATCACCATCGCTACTTGGAAGTTCTACTTTTGATAAACTCAAATTTTTATACTGCAAAGCCGCACCGTTTGCTCCAACCAACAATATTTTATTGTTTATTGTATGCTCTGACCCAAATAAACTATCATGAATTGGCGACTCAATTTGCTCGAATGTATCTCCAAAATCCGAAGTCACTAAGACATTTCCTCTCAGACCATAGGTTATAATTTCGTTCCCAAACAATATGGCACCAAACATTGAGCCGGAATATGGTAAATCGAGACTTTCCCAGTTATTACCTGAGTCAAAACTACGATATGCTTTACCGGATTCTGCTACGACAAAATACTTAAATTCATCAACTTTAATAATTTTGTTTAAATGATAGTCTTCATCTTCTGAGATCAAACCATCATTCCAATTTTTTCCACCATCATAGGTTGTTAAATACGTTCCGTATGCACCAACAGCGAATCCTTCACTTTCGTTTATAAACAACACATCAAGCAAAGGCATTTCACGCTCAACATCTTCAAATTGTTTAGTCCAAGTTTGTCCATTGTCTGAGCTGTGTATAATGGTAGTATCATGGCCCACTGCCCAGATATTACTACCAATCATGGAAACTGCCGTTAAGGTTGCTCTTGTGGGAACTCCTTCTGCTTGTATCCATGTACTTCCGTAGTCTTCGCTTAAAGCAACATGACCTCTCTCACCTACGGCTGCAACAGTCGTGCCATTGTTTTTAATTCCCAAATACAAAGATTTTTCAAATTTAGGCATTCTCTCTGATGTTACTGTTTCCTCTCCCACAGATACAGTCGCTATCATTAATAGTATTAGATTTAATATTAACTTATTAAATTTTCGGATTTTCATAATGTTTCCCACTTCTGAATAAAGTGATTATATCAAGATATTTAATAAATAAAAGGCTGAATAAATCAGCCTTTTATTTAACTTTAAACATGACTCATGCTAAGGAATTATCTACGACCACGACTTCTTAGTGCTTGTGGTGAGTAGTTTGATTCACTTAGAGGAGAGTTGAATGTGTTAACAGGATCTTTATTATCCAGACCTACTGCAACATAACGACCGGATCTCAAATCGTGATGAGTTTCAACTGTTGACCAAAATGTTGGAACATCATAATAATTGATACAGTGAGCTTCTGAAAAACGCCAGATTTCTCCTCTGCGATCATAGTGATCAATCAACATGATTTGATAACTATCTTCATC
>JAGRJO010000140.1 GCA_020442725.1 Lysobacterales bacterium | reverse complement strand
AAATTAAGAACATCGCCTCCGGACAACTGAGAAAAATCAACCCGGATAGTAGTTTAAGCCCAACTGTTTTGGTCAATGAGTGCTATCTCAAACTTAATATGGCAGAGAATCTCCAGTTAAAAAGCCGCAAGCACTTTTATTGCATTGCTGCAAAATGTATGAGGTACTATCTCATAGACCTGCTCAAAAGCAATCAGAGTCAAAAAAGAGATGGTATCAATACGGTTTTATCATTAACCAAATTGACCGGTGAAGATAACATGGAATTTGAGCTTTCATCGCTCAATGACGCTCTGGAAGAATTGGAACAAATTGATGAGAACTTAGCACGAATAGTAGAACTCAGATTTTATTGGGGGTTTTCTCTTGATGAAATTGCCAAACTGTTTGAAACAGTGAAAAGTCAGATTTACCAACAATGGTTAATGGCAAAATCATTACTTCTCAACCTGATTGATGAACAATGAGCGATCGAATTTCTGACTGGAAAAAGGCCAAAGAACTCTGCGAAAGCATTTCGCATCTGTCAAAAGACAAGCAAATTGAGTTTATCCAAAATAGCAATATATCAGAATCAATCCAACAAAAAGCTCTCAATCTCATTCAAAAACTCACCAAAGATTTTGATCTCATTGAATCCGGCAACATTGATAGTGTTTTGCCTGACTTTCAGCAAAAATTCGATTTATCCGGCAAAATCATTGGTGAATATGAACTCATCAAACTTTTGGGTTCGGGCGGTATGTCTTCGGTTTATCTGGCAAAAAGAATCCATACAGACATTCAGAAATATGTTGCCCTCAAAATTCTTTCGCCTTATGCAACTGCTGATAAACGTCTTGAGCTATTCAATCGTGAACAAAAAAGTCTCTCTCAACTCAATCACAATAATATAATTTCGCTCCATCATGGCGGACAAACAGATGATGGTACTAATTATTTAGTGATGGACTATGTAGAAAATGGTGTTGATATTGTTCAGTATTGTCAAAACAACAACCTTGAACAACGTGAAAAAATTGAGTTGGTCAGACAAATTGCACAAGCCATTTCCTATGCTCACAATAAAAACATTATCCACCGGGATTTAAAATCTGCAAACATTCTGATAGATGCCAATAATGAAATAAAAATTGTTGACTTTGGCATAGCCCGTTTTGCCGAAGAAAACAATTCAGACAATTCAACTCGGGTTTTTACTTATGATATTGCTTCACCCGAACAAATTCAGGGCGAGAAAGTCGACTACCGAACCGATATTTTTTCCTTAGGAGCCTTATTACTGCAAATTTTAACCGGAAAAACACCTACTCCAGATGTGAAACTCAGTAAATACAATCCGGAAGATGTCAAAAAACACATCAGTCAAATATTAAAAACATCCGGACTGAATGCTGATTTAAAAAATATCATTCACAATGCAACCCATATTGATTTGAACAAAAGATATGTAAGCATGGAAGTCTTTGCTCAAGATTTGAATAATTTTCTCAATCATCAGCCGGTCATCGCCAGTAAAGATTCTTTCTTCTATCGCTTCAAAAAATTCTTGCAAAGAAACCCTCTGACCAGTTTGTTAACTACAAGCATCATTGTGGTTTCAATAGTTGCCGCATGGATGATTTATAACAATATCCAGCAAAGACATATTGCCGAAGATAAAACCTCTCGTTCGATGGCCTTAATTGATAGTTTATTTCAGCAAGCTGATCCATTTGCCAGCGGTAAGAACTCAAAAGATTTGGTAGCAACCTTACAAACTATTGAATCTAACCAGCAACAACTTCTGCAATCAGACCCTGAGTTTAGTTATCATTTTTATCACAACATGGCGAACATCTACAACCAAAATGCTAACTATCACGAATCACTAAAAGCCAAACAAAAATCAATAACCGCATTAGAAAAATACAAAGAATCCGATGACGAAACCTTGATTGAAAATCAAATAGAAGTCCTCAGTCTGTTACACGCTACAGGAAGTTATGAGGAAGCCATTACAAATTCTCAGGAATTATTATCATTTCTTGAAACTCATGATGAACTGAAACCGGTACTCAAACTCAAGGTATATATTCCTTTGAGCCGATGTTACGCCTCATTAAATCAACTGGATGAAGAATTAAAAATTCACAAATTGGCACTCGAACACATGGACTTATATCCTGAAATTGATTCAGGCTTTAAAGCTGATTTGCTTGGTTCAATGGCAATATCACAGTATCGCAACGGCAATAAAAGCATGACAGCCGAATTATTCGATAAAACCATAGAAACATACAAATCACTACCTGGTCGGAAAAAGAATTTAGCGGCTACATTACGAAATTATGCCGCCGTCAATGTCAATTACGGAAATTTTGACAAAGCCGAACAGCTTTTTGAAGAAAGCATCAACATTATTAAATCAGTTGATCCCACTCATCCAACCCTCGCATCCACCTACATGCGATATTCATCTTTGCTGGCAAAAACACAAAGACTGGATAAAGCCGAAGAGCTTTTACACATTGCAATCAAAAATTTAACAGATGCCAACGACAATGTCGAGTTACCAATCGCCTATACCTATTTGGCGGAACTTCTACTCAGAAAAAACAACATTGAAACAGCTGCCGAAAATATTATCAATGCAATCTACAACAATCAGAATGAATTGGATCATCCAAAAACTCTGAAAATTTATAATCTCGCTTTGTGGATTCTATTACTCGAACCTTATCAAAATCAGGCCGAACAATTATTGAGTTTTATGGAAAAGACCGACTTTACCAAGAGCATCACTTCCAAAGAATACCAAATTTATCAAGTTCAAAAAGCCTTTGTTTTGCATCAATCCGTCAGCAATGAGCAAAGTATTTCTGTGCTAACCCAATACATGTTTGGAGAAAACCGGGAAAATCAAACTGAAAAAGTCTCCTGGTTAGAACAACAAATCAGTAAATCATCCGAATATGACGAAATTGTAAAAACCTTCTTAAATGTCTGGCTCATACAATTGCAATTTGATAAAAACCTGTATGAAGAAAACTGCCGAAACACAGAAAAATGGCATGATGATGCAGCATTATTTCTAAAATTTGAATTGATGAATGATTGTTCAAAACTTGCTAAAAATAACGACCTTGTACTCCCTGAAGATATCCAGAAAATTTGGAATGACATGCAAAAACAACTTGAAGACATAACAACTACTGAAAAAATTCTTAAGGCATTGGTTAAGCAGCTAGATGGAAAATAACACATATAAAATGTCAAAACCAGTACGCTGACATCATTAATCTGTATTATCCTCCTAATATTATTCAACCGAACTGCTATTTTTTAGACGTATAACAAGTCTGAGTACCATCATAGTTGTTATAACATTCTGTTCGATAACCTTGGTAGTTACTGTTATTATTCTGTTGAGATTGTTTAATCATGGAATCACCCCAGGCATTAAGACCTTCAGCGAACTTTTGCGACCAACTTTTTTGATTGCGCTCGGGATGCGCGGCCAGATATTCTTGCTGCTGTTGCCATTCACGCTTGGCCGCTTCATGCGCAAGCTTTCGCTCTTCGTCGCGACGACGTTCTGCTTCAGCTAATTGAGCTTCATAGGCACGTTTGCGGGCTATTTGATCGGCCCGAAAGTCCACAGTGTCCTGATAGGTGGCTCGAATGGCACTGAACTTATCATCCCAACCTTCTTTATTGGGCCCTTGGATAGCGGCATATTTCAGCCTTCTTTTGTTGTCTAAAGTCACAGGGTAACGGTAATAACCACCCAAAGCATGCCATTTACCCGGGTGCGCATTGGGTTTGGGTGTCACACCATCCTCTTCATATGCTGTATATAATTGTACGAAGTTAGAATTCCAAATGTATTTAATGGGTGGTTGGTCCGGTGATTGAAATTCGCGACGATAGTCAAAATCAGCCAACATCACATAATCAGCTTCTGATGCCAAAATACTGATAGGAGAATATTCAGAGTTCTTTCCGACCGGTCCACGACTGGCAACACCAGCCACTTTATAACCAAAACCTGAAGGTGTTTTGTACACCAACAACCAGTCCTTGTGCTTTTGTTGGCTTTCACCATAATACCAATGATTGTCATATAAAGGCGTCATACCGACAAAGTTTTCAGGACCAGCTATTGGTTCACCATGCTCATCCAGTGGTAAATAAATGGTGCTGTCAGGCAAGTCTGTCTTGATAGGCAAACGACCAACGGCCTGCATCAGATAGGTGGTTGACTTTTGCCTATCCAGGTCATAAAACGACTCAACAAAATCAATTTTCGGGAAATAACCCAGGAAATCGCCCATTGGCCCCCAACGCATTGAAGCTTCATTACCTGTTTTGGGGTCTATGGCTTTGGCAAATACAACTCCCGTCTCATTTTGAGTAAAGAAAGTGAGTTTGGCCGAAGTAACTATTATATTGTCGTAAGTTGCAACAACCTGACCTTTGGCATCCAATTGTTCTATTCTCTGGGTGTTTTGACCAACACCTGTAGTTCCCCGGTTAACAAAAACCCTTACAGGACTTTGCATCGAATAGCCGCCAACTACATATATTATGTTCTTTTTACCGATTGGCTCACCCAGCTTGGTCACTTTGCCATCTATCGGAACGACATAATATGGACTGTCATAGACACTATGAAGGTCATGAGGCTGGGCCAGTGCGAATTGATCTGAAATGGGCAATATCTGTCGATATATTGCAGGTTCAACTGGCTTATCACCTTTGGTTTCAATCAAACCCCATGCAGGCTTAGACTTATAATATTCCTTATCACGTTTAATCATTTTACCGCGAAAGCCTAAAGATTTAGACGCTTTCTTTAGCCCTTTATAGCCTGGCTTGCTTTTAACAAACCCCATAACCATGGTGCCAGACCCATCAGTCTTTTTTACCAACCATCGCTCACCTGCTTCCCTGCATAGTTTAGGATTCGAATCCAGTGGTTTGCACGTACCGCCAAAAAAAGAACGGGTTGGACCTGCGGCCTGTGATGATAAAGAGAATACCAATGTTATTAATGAAAGAACAATTGAAGTCAAATTCATAAAACTTTTCTTTAGCAATAAAAGCGTAAATTATAACATATTCTATCACTATCAATATAAGTCTTTCCTTAAATGAAAAGCATTATTCAGTTCTTACTCTGGCAGTGAGCTTATAGTTCAAAAAGTCAAGAGAAAAAAACTATATGAAGATACCTCGTTACGTTTCTCTATGTAGAAATTTATATTTTAACCCGTGGTGCATTTAGGCAATTTTAATTTTTAAATTGTTAATATTACGATTTTCGGAGTGGTTGATAAATTGAATTACAGTTAAAGCCGTTAACTTTGAAAGTATTCTGGATTTGAACCCATCAAATGTTTTTGCATAATTTCTGCGAATCATAAATTGGTCGCAAAGCTGAGAAAACAAAGTCTCAATTCGTTTCCTGGTTCTTGAAAGTATCCAATGCATCTTTCTGAAGTTAAACTGATTTTTACGCATAGGAACCTCCAGCCTAATTTCCCTCGTTTCAAATAAATCAAGTTGAATGCTATGACTCAGGTAACCTTTATCACCAATTAAATA
>JAGRJO010000013.1 GCA_020442725.1 Lysobacterales bacterium | reverse complement strand
CAGATTTATAATTCTATCGACAGAGCTAAGTGCATTTAGCGGTTTTTCATAATCTTGATAATTAGCTTTTATTAACTCTCTGAGGTTATCAATACTCCATGACTCCATCACAAAACTCCAATTTTATTTGATTGCATAGCATCAAACTAACCTGCAAGCTCTACTCCGACCAAGAACGGATTTGTCTGTTTTTTATCCCATAATTGTTGGTCAACCGTTTTGTTACTTGATGTCAAATTTTAATCCACTTTGGTAGTATTCTTTTTATTTGAAAACTATCGAATTAACTCCTTAATCCAATACCTTTATTCAGCATATAAAGACAAATGGCGGTCAGAACCACAACAAATGTCAGAATAATGCTATAGGCAACAGTTAAGCTCACATCGCTGACTCCGAGAAAACCATATCTGAAAGCATTTACCATATACAAAACCGGATTGAACTTGGAGACTGTTTGCCAAAAATCAGGCAGCAATGAAATCGAATAAAACACACCGCCAAGATAAGTCAAAGGCGTGAGGATAAATGCCGGAATAATGGCAATATCATCAAATTTATTCGCCAGACAAGCGTTAATAAAACCGCCCAAAGCAAAAACTACGGAAGTCAAAACTACCGTTGAAATTACAATCCAGTAATTATGAACTTGAATTTGTGTGAAAAACAGCGAAATAATGGTCACAATTCCGCCAACCATGAGACCGCGAGCCAAAGCACCCAGAACATGACCAAATAAAATCACCCAGTTTGGCATTGGAGAAACCATCATTTCTTCAATGTGTTTACTGAATTTGGCTCCAAAGAATGATGACACAATATTTCCGTAGGAATTCGTAATAACAGACATCATCACCAACCCCGGAACAATAAAAGCCATATAATCAAAGCCACCCATATCACCGATTCGGCTGCCAATAAGGTTTCCAAAAATTACAAAATACAATGTCATTGTGATTGCCGGTGGCAGAATTGTTTGCGACCAGATGCGTAAAATACGGACAATTTCTTTCCGGCAAAGAGTGTAAAGCGCTACAAAATTATTCCCCTTCATTTTTTTGCTCCTGTGTCATCTTGTAAAACAACTCTTCCAAACGATTGACTTTATTGCGCATGGAAAGAACTTTATAGCCCATCTCATCAATTGTTTTGATGGATTCATTCAGTGCTTTGGATTTTGGTACATCAATCTGAATCGAGTTCTCATCTGTAACCTCTGCATTCAATGCTTTTAATAAATCAGCCTCAGGCTTCTTATCCAAATCGAGGATGAAAGTTTCAATATCCAGAGTGGTCAGTAACTGTTTAATAGTTGTGTTTTTAATAATTTCGCCATGATTGATAATAGCCACATTTTTACATAACTGTTCCGCTTCTTCGAGATAGTGAGTTGTCAGGATAATAGTCGTCCCGGCATTGGCAATTTCTTCAACAAATTCCCACATCGAACGGCGGATTTCGATATCCACACCGGCTGTAGGCTCATCCAGAATTAACAATTTAGGCTCATTCATCATTGCACGAGCAATCATTAAACGACGCTTCATCCCTCCGGAAAGCATACGGGACATGGATTTTCTCTTGTCCCAGAGCTGTAATTGTTTGAGATATTTTTCCGCTCGTTGAATAGCTGTTTTTCGAGGAACACCGTAATAACCGGCTTGATTCACCAAAATATCCATTGGTTTTTCAAACATATTGAAATTAAATTCCTGCGGAACCAAGCCGATATGCGATTTAACCTTGTTTCTTTGTTTTGTTAGATTATCACCAAAGACTTCAACATCACCGGAACTGGCGGTTACCAATGATGAAATAATACCGATTAAAGTCGATTTCCCGGCACCATTCGGACCAAGCAAAGCGAAAATTTCGCCAGCTTCTACTTCAAGATTAAGCCCCTTGAGTGCAACCGTGCCATTTTTATAAGTTTTTTTCAGATTTGATACTTTTAAAGCTGCTGTCATAATGTTTAGATATTTTGGTAAATTCACAGATAGAAACAGCTCAATTTAACTGAAATATTTATGGATTTACAATTTGAGATTCACAGAAACGATTAAGAAAGTCTCTGACACAACACTTCAATCTATATTAGGTCACAATGATGATATTTCAAATTAAAAATTAGAATATTTAGGATTATTCTTTATCATATCTGCTACTAGAAATGATTTACTAAATTTAGAATTTAAAATAAATTGGCTAGTTTGCCATCTATTAACAAACAAGTGTATTATTCAACAAGGTGAAAGCAAACTAATAATAGCCAAATGACATCTTTTAAAAGAAACTTTCACCGTATATTTTCATGATTTAAAATATAAAGTACTAACAGAGAAAAGCCTATGAGCTATTATGCAATAAAAATAATAACAACAACTTTGTTGATAGTTGCAATTTCAGAAGTTGCAAAACTCAGTTCCCTGATTGGAGCCATATTAGCATCAATCCCGCTTATTTCTGTGCTCGCTATGATTTGGCTTTATATTGACACAAAAGACGTTTCGAAAATCAGCTCCCTTTCAACCAGTATTTTTTGGTTAGTTATTCCCTCATTGGTATTATTCATATCGCTGCCAATACTACTAAAACAAGGCATAAACTTTTATCTAAGTATTAGCATTGCTATTGTCATAACAATTTTTTCATATTGGCTGATGATATATGTATTGAATTATTTTGGAATTAAGCTGTAACTAACAATTAAATCTGATAAGGTAATTTCTCTCTATATTTACAACCCTTTTCATCAATGATTTCAAATAACTTTTGCTTAATATAACCTATTGTCTTGAAGTTGGAGTAATTTCCATTTCAACTTCTTTGCCATCGCGCATCACTTTAGCTTTTACGGTTTTACCAACTTTTAAGGCTTGTAGAACATAGGTAAAATCATAGATATTTTCAATTTTTGTTCCTGCTAGTTCAATCAGTAAATCACCACTTTGAATTCCGGCTTTTTCTGCCGGTGAACCTTTAGTTGATCCGCTAAGCAATACTCCTTTAGCATCACTGGCATAATCAGGGATTGTTCCCATGTAGGCTCGCATCCCTCCACGAGTGCCCTTCTCTTTTTTCCGAGCTTGTTTTTGAAAGTCTAACGCATCATCCTGCATTGATAATCCACGAGATATGAGGGACATCAGCTTGGATGTTTTAGCCAATCCTTCATAATTGACTAAATTTTCGGTGTCTCTGGGCGTGTGATATTCTGTGTGTGAGCCTGTGAAAGCGGATAATATTGGCACATTGAATAAATAGAAACTCATGGCATCGGTTGGCAAATAAGCATCATCCTGCATGGTTATATTCAAACCAACCGGAACATTTCTTTGCTCGATAATTGACTTCCATTGTTTGGAAGAACCGATTCCCTGCATTACCAGAGAATCACGCAGACGGCCAATCATATCCATGTTCAAGTTTGCTAAAAAAACTTCTGACAAATCTTTTTTATCAAATGTTTTGACGAAATGATTCGAGCCTAGCAAACCCAATTCTTCACCGGACCAGAATGCAAAAATTACATCTCGTTTCGGCTTGAATTTGTTTTGATTTTTTAACATCACCAGATATTCGGCAGCTAAAAGCAAACCACTCACACCGGAAGCATTGTCATCAGCTCCAGGATGAACCATACCGATTTCATCGCCTTTAGCCAAAGATGTAGAGCTTTCCCCATGACCTAAATGATCATAATGTGCACCAAGTATCACCGCCGGCAAATCGCTACTACCTTTGATGTAGGCGATGATATTTTTACCGGTTTTCTTATCTTGCACGAGGTCAATGGTTGCTGAAACTTTGACATCCGGAATATCAAATCCCATGACGAAGTCACCTTTATCGAGTTTCTTTTGAATAGCGCTCCAGTCTTTACCCATGTTATTCAACCACTGTTGAGCAATGTCGTTAGTTATCGAAATAACTGGCATACTGCCGTGAGCTGTTGATGAATCATAAGTTAAAGGAATCAATTGACTTTTGACAATGGTGTCCGGTGCGGTTACAAAAATAACTCCAGCGGCTTCATGTTGTCTGGCATTGAGAACTTTGCTTCGTTCACTGGCAAAAGCATTGATTTTAACTCTTTGTTCACTGGAAATATCTTCCGGCATAAATCTTTGAATCAACACCCATTTGCCTTTAACGTCTAAGTGAGTGTATGAATCATAGTTATCACCCGGTTTATCGCCTTCAGGTTCAGTAATTCCATACCCGGCAAAAACGACTCCGGCTTCTTCAAAATCTCCCAATGCAGAAAAAACAAGTGGTCTGAAATCTTTGTCCAGTTGATAGTCTTTACTGTTTACAGAAAATTGGTTATTTTTTCCTAAATGAGTCCCTGCTGTAAATTCAAAAGGATGAAAATAACTTTCGGAATTCCAAGGTCGAATACCAATTTCCTTCAACTGAGTGCTAATATAAGCAGCGGCTTTCTCCTCACTTTCAGTTCCTGTCAACCTGCCACCGGCTTCAGTCAATTTGGCAACATGCCTTTTGGCGGTTTCAATATCAGCTTTAGAAACTGATTTAGCATCGGCTACAAAATTGAATCCTAAAATTAAAATCAATATCAAAGTTTTCATTGCATTATTCCTCAATTATTGCAATCCCAAAGCCTGTAAAGCTACCTGATGATTCCAGTCTGCACGATAAATTTGCGAGAGATTGTTGTTGTCTTTTTTACGAGTCCAGTAAAGCTCATTGCCTTCAGGAGTAAAGACCGGTAAGCCGTCAAAGCCATCCAGATTGCTGACTCTGATAGGTTCGTGATTTCCTTCTGCATCAACAATATACAACTCAAAATTGGCGAATCCATTCTTGTTGGTTGTAAAAATAATGTATTTCTGGGACGGATGATAGTAGGGAGCCCAGGACATTTTGCCTTCGTGAGTGATTTGTTTTTTGTCTGTTCCATCAATATTCATCGAATAAATCTCAGCAATCATGCCATCTTCGGTGAATTTACGCCAAACGATACGTTTGCCATCCGGAGAGAAGAACGGACCACCATCATAACCTCGTTCAGTTGTCAGTTGCTTAACATTACTTCCGTCAGAGTTCATGATAAAAATATCCATCATGTAGGATTTGTCGAGTTCGAACAATTTTGTTTCTTCCTGAGACATACCACCTTTTCCGTTATAAGCATTACGGTTGGAAGCAAAAGCAATCAGCTTGCCATCCGGTGAAAAACTTCCTTCTGCGTCATAACCAATATCTGTGGTTAGTTGTGTGACTTCATCGCCTTTTTTAACAAATAAGTCAAAATATTCATCATAATCCCATGAGTATCGGCGTTCCTTTCCTGAGTTTCTGAAATCAATTTCCGCTTGCTGTTTTTTTAAGGCGTCATTATCTAAGTGAGTTGAAGCGTACAAAATTTGCTCGCCATCGGGATGAATCCAAGCACAAGTGGTTTTCCCAACTCCATTAGAAATCATTTCGACATCACCGAACTCTAAATCCATAGTGTAAATTTGGTAAAACGGATTGCCTTCATGCCTTTCGCTTTGAAAAACAATTTTGGAGCCATCAGCTGAAAAATACCCTTCTCCGGCTCGTCTTCCCTCAAATGTCAAACGACTGATATTGGTCATTAGTTCAACTTCTTTGGGTGAAATTGTTTCAGACATTGGTGGTGGTTTAGGGGTTTCAAAAGAAGATTTTTGAAGGTTTTTTTGACTACATGAAGTGCATAAAAGCACTATTACTGGGATAAAAATTTTCATTGTTTTTTTATAAGTTATTCACTAAACTGACCAGTTCACCGGCGTATTTTTCTGCAAGTTTTTCATCTTTTGCTTCAACCATCACTCTGAGCATTGGTTGAGTTCCGGATGCACGAATCAAGGTTCGACCATTATTTCCTAATTCTTTGTCTATTTCAGTTGAGAGTGAAATTACATCTTGATGTTGAGCTAATGATTTTGCATTTTCAACGGTAATATTAATCAGAACCTGAGGGTATAAAGGAATTTCATCGGCGAGTTCTTTGAGATTTTTTCCTTCCTTAATCATCACCGATAACACCATCAAAGCACTAACAATTCCGTCTCCTGTGGTTGCCAAGTCCAGATTAAGAATATGTCCTGAAGACTCTCCACCCAGATGCCAATTGTTTTTACGCAATAGCTGATGAACGTAACGGTCACCGACATCCGCTCTGAGAAAATCAATTCCTAAATCACTCAGACCGCTTTGCATTGCTTGATTGGTCATGAGTGTTCCAACAACTCCGCCATTGAGTTTACCATTTTTGTGAAGATGTTTGGCAACAATAAAAATCAGTTGATCGCCATCTATCACCTCGCCGTAATGATTAATCATTAAGACTCTGTCACCATCTCCATCCAGTGCGATTCCTAAGTCCGCTCCGGTTTCTAAAACTTGTTCCTGTAAAATTTGCGGATGTGTTGAACCGCAATCAGCATTGATATTTAAACCATCGGGTTTATTGGCAATAACCGTGACATCAGCACCTAATTCGGAGAAAACTTGCGGAGCAATATGGTATGTTGCACCATTGGCACAGTCGAGTACAATTTTTAAACCGGCCAGGCTTTTTTGACGAGGGAAACTGCTTTTACAAAACTCAATATAACGACCGGCCGCATCATCCACACGCTTGGCTTTTCCGAGCTTCTCACTAGAAACAGTTGCAAATTCTTTATCAAGTTCTTGTTCAATGGCTAATTCCAATTCATCGGATAACTTTTCACCATCGGCGTTGAAGAATTTAATCCCATTGTCGTAATAAGGATTGTGCGAAGCGCTAATCACGATCCCGGCACTGGCATGCATGGAACTGGTCATCCAGGCAATTCCTGGAGTTGGCATCGGACCTAACAATAATGAATTTGTTCCTGCCGAAGATAAGCCGGCTTCCAAAGCAGACTCCAGCATATAACCCGAAATTCGAGTGTCTTTTCCGATGAGAATTGTATTTGACGGTGATAGCTTACCCAAAACCACACCAGCTGCCCGACCTAATTTCAAGGCGAACTCAGCTGTCATTAACGAACCACCGACTTTTCCGCGAATCCCGTCCGTTCCAAAATATTTTTTTTCTGACATTAAATTTTAAATGTTTTTTGATTTATAAATTTAGTCCATCAATGCTTTGGCCATTTTCAGCACATCAACCGTTGCTTTAACATCATGAACTCTGAATATATCGGCTCCTTGCATGTATGCGAACTGAGCAATGGCTAAACTTCCGTAAATTCGTTCACCAACTTCAACATCAAGAATCTGACCAATCATGGTTTTTCTGGAAACACCAATCAATAATGGATAACCCAAAGATTTTAGCTGTTTGATGTTTTTAAGTAAAGCAAGATTATGCTCCAATGTTTTTCCAAAGCCGATACCCGGATCAATAATAATATTTTTTGAACGGATTCCTGCTTTCTGGCAAGCCTCAATTCTCGCTTCTAAGAAACTCATAACTTCTGCCACAACATCCTGATAACGAGGATTGTGTTGCATGGTTTGCGGCATTCCTTGTTTGTGCATCAAACAGACAGGAACATCATATTCAGCTGCAACTTCTAATGTTCCGGGAGAAAGCAAAGCGTTGACATCATTAATAAAGTCAGCACCGGCTTTTATCGCTTCTTCCATAACATTTGCTTTGCTGGTGTCAATTGAAATTGTAATGGATTTATTGGTTTGTCTGAGTTTTTCGATAACCGGAATGACTCGGGATATTTCTTCATCTACCGAAATTTCTTTAGCTCCGGGTCTGGTTGATTCACCACCGACATCAATTATATCAGCTCCCTGTTTGATAAGAATGTGTGCTTGTTTGATGGCATTGTCGGTTTGATAAAATAAACCACCATCTGAAAACGAATCGGGGGTCACATTAATGACCCCCATAACTTTAAAATTTCCAGTCATTGATTAACTTGAAGTGGCTTCACCACCAATATTATCCTTGCCGGATTTCTTTTCTTCCTTGTTTTTGGATTTTGGATTGACTGAAGTATCATCATCGTCCCATCCGTCCGGAGGTGTAATTTCTTTGCCTTCCATGATTTCAACAACTTGTTCGCTGTTCAGCGTTTCATATTTCATCAACGCCTCAGACATGGTGTGAAGTTTATCAATATTATCCTGCAAAATTTTAGTTGCTTTACCATAATTATCATCAATGATTTTCTTGATGGCATCATCAATCAATTTCGCAGTCGCATCTGATACATTTTTATGCTGAGTAACCTGACGACCGAGGAAAACTTCACCCTCATCTTCGGAATAAAGCAATGGTCCGAGCCCTTCTCCAAAACCCCATTTAGTGACCATGTTTCTGGCAATATTGGTCGCATGTTGAATATCACTCGAAGCTCCTGTGGAAATAGCTTCAGGACCTCCAAGTAATTCCTCAGCAATTCGTCCGCCATAAGCCATGGCAATTTGTGACTCCAGTTTAGTTTTTGTGATTGAAACTTCGTCTTTCACAGGCATCGACATTGTTACACCTAGAGCTCTTCCGCGAGGAATAATTGTCACTTTATAAATTGGATTATGTTCTGGTGACAAATATCCAACAATTGCGTGTCCGGCTTCATGATACGCGGTCACTTTGCGATCATGTTCATCCATCACCATGGACTTGCGTTCCGCACCCATCATGATTTTGTCTTTGGCTTTTTCGAAGTTTTCCATTGTTACAATTTTGGCATTTTCACGGGCTGCAAATAATGCTGCTTCATTCACCAAATTTGCCAAATCAGCACCTGAAAATCCCGGAGTTCCTCTCGCCAGCATTTTCGGTTTGACATCATCTGCCAAAGGAACTTTTTTCATGTGAACTTTCAGAATCGCCTCACGTCCCAAAATATCCGGTAATGGTACAACCACCTGACGATCGAAACGACCCGGGCGCAATAAGGCTTTATCCAATACATCCGGTCTGTTGGTTGCAGCGATTACAATAACCCCTTCATTGCCTTCAAAACCATCCATTTCAACCAATAACTGATTTAATGTTTGTTCTCTTTCGTCATGTCCGCCGCCCATTCCGGCTCCACGCTGACGACCCACCGCATCAATTTCGTCAATAAAAATGATACACGGAGCATTTTTCTTCGCCTGATCAAACATGTCACGCACACGCGATGCACCGACACCAACAAACATTTCAACGAAATCAGAACCTGAAATTGTAAAGAAAGGAACTTTTGCCTCGCCGGCAATAGCTTTTGCTAGTAAAGTTTTACCGGTTCCGGGCGAGCCAACCATTAATACACCGCGAGGGATATGACCACCGAGTTTCTGAAATTTCCCCGGATCTCTAAGGAAATCAACAATTTCTCCGACTTCTTCCTTGGCTTCTTCCACACCGGCAACATCAGCGAAGGTTACTTTTATTTGGTCTTCGCTGAGAAGTTTGGCCTTGGATTTACCAAAGCTCATGGCTCCTCCTTTTCCACCGCCGCCTTGCATTTGACGCATAATGAAAAACCACAAACCAACTAACAACAAAATTGGCAGAATGGTTTCCAGCAATCTGAAGAAAACACTTTCTTCCTGAAATGGCAGATAAGTAGCATCTACATTTTTCTTGATAAGGTCATCAATCAGTTTGTCATCTTTAGGCGCATTAACTGTTATTTTTTCACCATTCATCAACTGAGCTGTAATCACCTTATGGACACCAGTCTTATCATCCACAACAACGGATTGTATCTGACCATCATTCAACTTATCGTAAAAATCAGTATAAGAGACCTCTGACGATCTTTCCGAATTATGCACAACGGTATTAAAGACTGATAACAGAACCATCAGCACAACAATCCAGAGAACTATGTTTTTTGTTACGTTATTCAAAGCAATTTCCTAAGTTAAATTAACCTCTAAAACCTTTGGCAACCGCATAAACTTCGCGACTTCTCGCTCTGGATGCCTTTGGTTTTCTCATGACGACTATTTTAAAATCCTGTTTGAGTTGTTTCAGATATTCGTCAAAACCTTCTCCCTGAAACAACTTCACTGCGTAATTACCACCTTGTCTGAGACATTGATGACAAAAGTCCAGTGCCAGTTCTGCCAGATACATTATTTTAGGTTGATCTATGGCGAACACTCCACTTAAGTTTGGGGCTATATCGGATAACACAAGATCTATTTTTTCAGAATCAATGACATTTAAAAGTTGTTGTAAAACCTCATCATCACGAAAGTCTCCTTGTATAATTTCCACTCCTTCAATAGGTTCAACCGGAAGAATATCCAGACCAATGACGCGTGTTCCTGCCGGAGCCAGTTTACGAGCAACCTGACACCAACCACCGGGAGCACAACCCAAATCAACAACACTATTGATTCCACTCAATAATTGATCTTTCTCGTGCAATTCTTCCAGTTTGAATGCCGATCGTGCTCGGTATCCGTGTTCTTGCGACATTTTGACCCAATAATCATCAAAATGTTCACGCAACCAGTTATTTGAACTCTTACTTCTTGCCATGTCCCAACAGACTGTTAAAATGCAACATTAACATAACGAGATAATAACAAAAAGCACTAATGAATAAAAATGCGATTAAATATTTACGCGGAATCAGCCACAATATCAAGCCTGTGGTGATGGTTGCAGATAAAGGACTTACCGAAAATGTCATGAATGAAATTGACATTGCTTTGGACAAGCACGAACTCATCAAAATCAAAATCCGAACCGACCGAGAAACCCGAAATCAATTCATCAGTGAAATTGTCAATCAAACCAATTCTGAACAAATTCACACCATCGGTCAGACATTAACCATCTTTCGCAGAAACCCGAAAAATCCTCAATACGAAATCTAACTATGAAACTGGTTGAGAACACCGAAAATAGTTTAAACATTATTTCATCGGCAACTAGTGATGAAATTGTTGTCAATGGAAACACGATTCAGGAAAGCTGTATCATTAACAGTAATACCGTGATGACAGACTTACAACTGAAATCAATTGAGCAACTGTCATCAACTCATATTGAATATTTACTCTCAAACCGGCCCGAAATTATTATTTTGGGTTCGGGTTTAGTCCATCAATTTCCTCAAGTCGATTTGTTACAACCACTTGCTCAAAACAATGTCGGATTAGAGGTAATGACCAACAAATCTGCTGTCAGAACTTTCAATGTACTGATGGCTGAGGACAGAAATGTCGCTTGTTTGCTGATTATCGGATAAACAATTGCTGCATATTTCCCTGCATTTTATTGTTCCCTTAGCGATTAGTATTATCTTTTTTCCAAAAAGATGGAAGTTTGCTTTTTTGATTATGGCAGCAACAATGATAGTCGATTTGGATCATTTGCTGGCGACGCCAATCTATGATCCTTTGAGATGCAGTATCGGATTTCATCCTTTGCATCGTTTCATTCCAATTGCAATCTACGCAATTGCCTGCCTGATTCCAAAAACACGACTGTTAGGAATCGGTTTGATTATCCACATGATTTTGGACTCGATTGATTGTCAAATGACCAATCAAGTATGGTATGTTTAAAAAATTAAAAATAATTTTCTAATTCTCAAGTTTTGAGAATGACACAGCCTAATATTGCAAGCATCCGATTTTTCCTACAAAAATTTAGGAATTTTTATATATTGTAATCGACATCTTCATACTATAATACGAGGCTAATAATGAAAACAGACACAGCGAGAATTTTGGAGCTAAATATGGATGAAAACAAAAAGAAAGCGTTATCAGCTGCTTTAAGCCAGATTGAAAAACAATTCGGCAAAGGATCAGTGATGCGTTTAGGAGATCAATCTGCCATGAAAGCCGATGTTTATTCAACGGGTTCAATTGGTTTGGATGCCGCATTGGGGATTGGCGGATTACCCAGAGGAAGAGTGATAGAAATTTACGGACCGGAATCCAGTGGTAAGACCACATTAACATTGCATGCGATTGCTGAATGCCAAAAAGCCGGGGGAACGGCAGCATTCGTGGATGCAGAACATGCACTTGATCCATCCTATGCAGAAAAACTCGGTGTGAACATTAATGAATTACTGATTTCTCAACCGGATACCGGTGAACAAGCTCTGGAAATCTGCGATATGCTGGTTCGTTCCGGTGCGGTGGATTTGGTGGTTATTGACTCGGTTGCAGCATTAACGCCAAAAGCTGAAATTGAAGGTGATATGGGTGATTCACACATGGGCTTACAAGCTCGTCTTATGTCACAAGCACTGAGAAAACTGACAGGAAACATCAAACGCACCAACTGCATGGTGATATTCATTAACCAGATTCGTATGAAAATTGGTGTGATGTTCGGAAGCCCCGAAACAACAACCGGTGGTAATGCTTTGAAATTCTACGCTTCGGTTCGTTTGGATATCAGACGTATCGGTGCGATTAAAAAAGGAGATGAAATTCTTGGTAACGATACCAGAGTGAAAGTTGTTAAAAACAAAATGGCTCCTCCATTCAAACAAGTGGAATTTGAAATAGTTTATGGCGAAGGAATTTCCCGCCTTGGAGAAATTATTGATTTAGGTGTGGCACATAACCTGATTAACAAATCCGGTTCCTGGTATTCGTATGGTGACAACCGCATCGGACAGGGTAAGGAAAACGCCAAAATGTACTTACAAGATAACCCTGAAATTGCCAATGAAGTTGAAGAAAAAATTCGTGAAGCTATGATGCCAAAACGCAAACAACCCCCTCAGGAAGTTGAGCAAGAATAATTTCACAGTCAGAACTGACTTAGAGAAAGCCAGAGCCTCTGCTTTGGCTTCTCTATCTATGCGGGAACATTCTGTCAAAGAACTAACCGACAAACTCAGTAACAAAGGATATGAACCTGAAAGCATTCAAATAGTCATTAAAGAATGTCTGGAAAACAACTACCTCAACGATGACAGATTTGCTGAAATCTATTGTCGAAGCCGGGCTCAAAAAGGTTACGGACCTTTGAAAATTTCTATGGAGTTGAAACTCAAAGGCATCACCGAAAACCAAGCCAAAAACGCACTCCAACAAGACGGGTTAGACTTTTACCAAATCGTAGAGTATGTCTATATGAAAAAATATCGCGAAACCCCAATTGCAGACTTTAAAGAGAAAATGAAACGCCAAAACTATCTCTATCGCCGTGGTTTCGATTTTGATTTAATATCTCATGTAATAAATTAAATGAATAACTCCTATAGTCAATATGAAATACAAATGCTAGATAAAATCGCATCGTTGATTAATAGTAAAAAATTTGACCAAGCTAAACAAAAATTACTCAAACTCGAAAAAAAGTATCCGCAAAATTCAGAAATTCCAAGATTACTCGGTGTCATTTATCTTAAGTTAAAAAAATATTTAGTAGCAGAGAAGCAATTATTAAAATCATTTAATCTAAATCAAGATTCTATGGCTGTAATTTTAAATCTCGCTTCACTTTACAAATATCAAAAAAAATATAATAAAGCTCATAAACTATTTGAAACAGTTATTTTGAAGCACCCTGACAATGAAATTGTTCAATATAATCTTGGAAATTTATATCGTGATGAAGAAAGATGGGATGAAGCAGAAAATTGCTACCTTAATGCAGTCAATATTGCTCCCACACATGTTGGCTCATTAACAACTTTGGGATTTATCTGTAAAAACAAAGGTGATATTAATAAATCCATAGAGTATTTTCATCAAGCATTGGCAATTCAACCCTTTCAACCAGAAATATATTGGGCATTAGCTAATCTTAAAACCTATAAATTTTCAGAGAGTGAAAAAGATATTATCACATCTATGCTCAAAGGAAATTTTAGAAACAATATTGAATTGTTATTCACTAAAGCTCACTATTTGGAGCAAGATGAAAAATATAGCGAAGCCTATGAATTTTTAAAACAAGCAAACAGTCAAAAATATCAATTACTCAATCGCATAGCATTTGACTGGTTGGGTTATGGAGAAAGAATAAAGAATGTATTCACATCTGAATTTTGCAAAACAAATCAATCAGGATTGACTACAGATATAACTCCTGTTTTTATAGTGGGAATGCCTCGATCCGGATCAACCCTTATTGAACAAATTCTATCATCGCACTCACAAATATTCGGTGCATCGGAACTTAGCTTCATTCCAGAGTTAGTCAAATATTTTGGAAAACAGAATTACCCCGAGGGTTTTAAAGATTTCAGCAGGTCTCAATTCCATCAAATCGGTGAATCTTATCTGGAAAATACCAAAGAATACCACGCAATTAACCGTATTTTTACGGATAAGCAGCCCTTGAATTTTAATTTTGTTGGAGCAATACTTCTTTCGAATCCGAACGCAAAAATCATTCACACAGTCAGAAATAAGTACGACGTAATTTTAAGTTGTTACCGACAACTGTTTACTCAAGGACACGATTATAGTTACAGCCTTGAAGAGCTATTTCAAAATTATACCTATCAAGAGAATATTATGGAATATTGGAAATCATTATTTCCAACACGAATTATCACAATTGAATACGAACGGATATTAACAAATTTGAAAGGTGAAATTATTAATATTTTAACCCAATTATCACTTGAATGGGAGGAACCCTGTCAGAAATTTCACGATACCCATAGAAGTATAAAAACAGCGAGTGCAGGACAAGTCAAAGAAAAAATTTATACGACTTCAATGAAAAAGTATGAAAAATATAAGTTTTTCATTAAAGAAATTAATAATTTAAGCAAATTAATCTAATACTTGTAAAAAAAAAATGTATAATGTTGCACGAGTATTTGTTTATTTTAGTGACTGTTTAGAGGAAATATAATGAAAAAAAATAAATTAGCAAAAGCAATTGCTCCACTATTGTTATCTGTTTCTGTTGCTGCATCCAGTGCAGATATAGCAAGCGAAAGTGGGGTTGGTATAAATAATGGATTTACTCCATCCGGCACGTTGAATGTATTATGGGATCAAATCACAGGTCTTGTATCAACAAATGGAGCTCCAGATCAAGATTTCGAAGCTGCATTTGATGTTTATGATTCTTGGGGAGCGGATGATTTTGTTGTTGGCGGATTTGGGTGGTCTGTTCAAAGAGTCAATACACAAGGTACATATAGTGCAGGTGGTCCTGTAAATACAGTTGATGTAGCAATCCAGACTGATGCCGGTGGTGCTCCAAGTGGGACTGCTGTTTGTGATTATAGTGGGCTTACTGTTTCTACAGATGTAACAGGGTCTTATGGAATTGATTTACCAACGTCGTGTGATTTACCTACGGGTACATATTGGTTAGTTATGCAATCCAATATGGATTTTGGTGTAGCTGGTCAACACTTTTGGAGCAATACAACTACCACTTCAGGTAACTTAGCTCATTGGATAAATCCAGGTGATGGTTTTGGTTCTGGATGTACGTCATGGCAACCGGCAGGTTCAGTATGTGGAGTTGGTGGTGGTGTACCATTTGATAACTTGTTCTCACTGGAAGGCACAATGCTTCCTCCTCCGATTATTCCAAGTTTGAACTGGTTAGGTCTTACTTTGATGTTTCTAACATTAGGTTTTGTTGGTCATAAATTTATTAAAAAACAAGAAATTTAATAAAATCTAATAATGCAAGATTGAAAAGGGCGCCACTAGGGTGTCCTTTTTATTTAAATTGACATTATCAAATATTTTTTAAAAAATACTTCAAATATTGAATATCATTCTACAAATCATCTAATTAGCAACCTCTTTACCGTGAATTAAAGTATAATCGCCGCCTTTATTATTCACCGTCAGGAAAAATTGTGACAACTCATATTCGTAACATTGCAATTATTGCACACGTTGACCATGGAAAAACGACTTTGGTTGATGAATTGATTAAACAATCCGGAACTTTAGGCGATCGTGCCGAAGACCCAAATCGTCTCATGGATTCAAACGAACTGGAAAAAGAAAGAGGAATCACAATCCTATCTAAAACCACGACCATTCACTGGACAGACTCCAAAGGCGAGAAATACAAAATCAACATCGTTGACACTCCGGGTCACGCTGACTTTGGTGGAGAAGTGGAACGTGTTTTGAGCATGGTTGATTCAGTTTTACTTTTGGTTGATGCGGTTGACGGACCAATGCCACAAACTCGTTTTGTAACATCCAAAGCCTTTGAAATGGGCTTTAAACCTATTGTTGTGATAAACAAAGTGGATCGTGATGGTGCTCGATTAGACTGGGTGATGGAACAAACCTTTGACTTATTTGATTCTTTAGGTGCAACTGATGAACAGTTAGACTTCTCGATTGTTTATGCGTCCGCTCTTAACGGTTATGCCAATCTGGATGAAGAGGCTCGTGATGGCGACATGACTCCGTTATTTCAAACCATCGTTGACAAGGTGCACGCTCCGGATGTGGAAATTGACAAGCCGTTCCAAATGCAAGTCACCACATTGGATTACAACAGCTTTTTAGGTTTGATAGGAATTGGTCGTATCAAACGGGGACATATTAAAACCAACACACAGGTCACTATTGTTGATAAAGACGGAAATAACAGAAATGGCAGAGTATTAAAAATTTTTGGTTTTAAAGGCTTGGAAAGAGTGGAAGTGAACGAAGCCTCTGCCGGTGATATTGTTGCTATTTCAGGAATTGAAAATCTGGGAATTTCTGAAACTATTTGTGAAAGAGATAATGCCGAAGCCTTAGCTCCTTTAACTGTGGACAGACCAACTATTTCCATGCTTTTCTGTGTGAACAGCTCACCATTTGCCGGAAAGGAAGGTAAGTTTCTAACTTCCAGACAAATCAAAGACAGATTGGAACTCGAAGCGACCTATAATGTGGCATTACGAGTGGAATCCACCGATGATGCTGATAAATACAAAGTCTCCGGTCGTGGTGAATTGCACCTTTCTGTGCTTGTTGAAACTATGCGCCGTGAAGGGTTTGAAATCGCCATTTCACGCCCTGAAGTGATATTCCGTGAAATTGACGGACAAATTTGTGAGCCGATTGAAGATTTGATGGTGGATGTCGAATCCGAACACCAAGGTTCTGTGATGGAAAAACTTCTGGAACGCAAAGCTGTGATGAAAGATATGCAACCCGATGCTTCCGGTCGAGTTCGCATGAACTTTCATGCGCCAGCTCGTGGGTTGATTGGTTTCCAAAGTGAATTCAAAACTTTGACATCAGGAACAGGAATTATGACTCATATTTATGACCACTACGCACCGAAATTCGACAATATGGTCAGTGGCCGTAAAAATGGTGTGTTGATTTCCAACTCTCAAGGCAAGGCTTTAGCTTATGCACTTTTTACATTACAAAACAGTGGCCGATTACTGATTGATGCCAATGTTGATGTTTATGAAGGACAAGTTATTGGCTTGAATTCTCGTAGCAATGATTTAACGGTGAATCCTACCAAAGGTAAACAGCTAACTAATATTCGTGCCGCCGGAAAAGACGATGCTCTAATATTATCACCGCCAATTCAATTATCCCTCGAACAAGCCATGGAGTTTATCGAAGATGACGAATTGGTTGAGGTCACACCGGAATCCATTAGAATAAGGAAAAAACTTTTAACAGAAAGCGATCGTAAACGTGCAGGCCGCAAACCAAGAGATTAATGACTGAAGAAATCAAGTCAGCACCGGAAAATATTATCAATCTTGTCAATAATATTGAAATGACAAGCCAACGTCTGCGGTTGCATAAATTCGGTGCTGATGAAATTGAGTTCAACGTCGCCCATGAAATGGATGCGGGACTGATGAAATACATTCGTGACCCGTTACCTCTGGATAAAACTCGTGAGAGAACAGAAAAAATCGCTCAAGACTGGACAGGAGCAAACCAAGACTGGGCCGCTGTTTCACTGAGGCTTCTGGAAACAGGCGAATACATCGGATTAGTTTGTCTCAGATATGAGTCTCTCGAAAACGATACCATAGAAATCGGTTGGCGTTTGGATCACAAATATCACGGCAAAGGCTTTGCCACCGAAGCTGCTAAAAGCCTACTTGACTTCATCAAAACCCAAATCAAACCCCACAAAATCATCGCTTGCTGCGTTGCTGAAAACACCGCATCTTCTGGAATCATGCGAAAACTGGGAATGGAAAAAGAAGCTCATTTCAGAGAAAATTTTAAGCTTCAAGGACAATGGGTTGATGCTGAAGTATGGGGCTTGCTTCTAGGCTGACTCCCTTTCACACCTTCCTAGCCAAAGTTTCAAAAAAATACAAAAAATTGACACCATTAAATTCTGAAAGGTTATTTATATGATTTCCTAATACAAGAATTATTTAATTGTAGTTCTATGTTGTATTTCATATTTTTATGTGCTATTAGTATACACGAACCCATTTGTTAACCACGACTAAGGAGTATACTGACATGGTAAATTCACTGCATAAACTTTTTGTTTTTCTTACGTTTTTTATTACGCTTTCAAACTTCTCTTACGCTCATAAGAATCAATTTACAACCGATTTCAATGGCGATGGAAATAATGATTTATTAAGCCTTTTAAGTTCCTCAAATCAACTACAGATTAATTTCGGCGATGGAGCCGGTTCTCTAACTTCAACAGTTCTTGTCAATTTGAATTTATTGAATCTACCTGTTCAAATTGATACATATGATATAAACACTGACAATTTAATCGATGTAATTGTGATTGATTCAAACGGTAGTGTTTTTAGTTTATTAAATAATGGAGTTGGGGGATTTGAAGCTCCTGCTACAATTAATGTAGGACTGCAACCTCTTGAAACGACAACTGATTTGAAAATTGGTGATTTTGATAATGATGGATTTATTGACATCGCAGTAACAATATTTGGACTTGTAAATGCCCGCGTTGCAATTCTCCATGGAGATGGAATTGGTAATTTTGGAACACCGTTAACTATCGAGCTTGCTCTAATGTCTAACCCTATTCAACTTTTAACAGAGGATATAAATAGAAATGGCATTCTTGACTTTATTATTAAAGGAATTTCAGGAGCGGCCTACAAAGTTCTTGATGATGGGTTAGGTGGGTATGAGAATCCTTCAATAGCCCTTAACAGTTTACCAATTGGTAATATATATTTGAAAGATTTTAATCAAGATGGATTTCCTGATTTAATTGTTTTGGACGAAGTATTGGGAGTGCTTTCCATATACATAGGTGATAACCAAGGAAATTATGGAATAAGTGTTAACACAAATGTAGGAATATTACCAAAAGATTTAGTGGTTGCAGATATTAACCTTGATGGTCTCAGAGATATAATTGTAGTTAATGCTACTAGCAATACTATTAATGTTTTGCTTAATGATGGACTTAGTGGAGTAGTTAATGCTAGTGGAATGGTAATTGCAGATTTATTAGGTATTTTACCTCCACTTTCCACACCAGTAAGTATCGTTGAGGGATACTTTAATTATGATTGTGTTTTGGATTACGGAATTTGGAATGAGATGACTGAAAGTTTTGTAATTTTAGTAAATCAAAGTGGCCCTTCTACTGAAGATTTTGTCTTTTGTTCAGTTTTTGAAAACGGAAAATAGAGGTATTAGTGAAATAATGTTTCCGGTTTAACAAAGCCGGAAACATCTCAGCTTTACAGTCAAAATTTTCTCAAGTTCTTTTGTAAATACAAGACTTAAGGAAGTATTACAAATCCAGAGTTCGGGCTCATTTTTTTAACTAGCAAAGAATAAAAGAACTTCATAGTTGATAATAGTTAAGCGACAACTCATTAATCCTTTCAGATATTCTGAACTGTCTTTAATGAAATAAATTTATCATGATATAATCCCGCGAATGACAATTATCAAAAACACAATCAATAGCGAGTCGGCGGAATTCGCAGAGAATTACCAATTTATGCACGAATTGGTGGATGATTTGCGTGAGAAAACTGCAAAAGTTTCTCTTGGTGGTTCAGAAAAATCTCGAGAGAGGCACACTTCCCGGGGGAAACTTCTGGCTCGGGATCGCATCTATGGCTTACTCGACAAAGGCACGCCTTTTCTTGAATTATCAGCACTTGCAGCCAATGACATGTATGACAATGCCGCTCCCGCTGCTGGTGTTGTTACCGGAATTGGTATGGTTCACGGGCAAAATGTAATGATTGTTGCCAATGATGCAACGGTTAAAGGTGGGACTTATTTTCCTTTGACAGTTAAAAAACATTTACGAGCACAAGAAATTGCTTTAGAAAATCATTTACCGTGCATTTACATGGTGGATTCCGGTGGTGCGTTTTTGCCTTTGCAGGATGAAGTTTTTCCCGATAAAGAACATTTCGGACGAATTTTCTACAATCAGGCGCAGCTTTCTTCCAGAAATATTCCGCAAATTGCTGTAGTGATGGGTTCATGTACTGCCGGTGGTGCTTATGTTCCGGCGATGTGTGATGAAGCAGTGATTGTCAAAGAGCAAGGAACAATTTTTCTCGGCGGACCACCTTTGGTGAAAGCCGCAACCGGCGAAGTGGTGGACGCTGAAACTCTCGGCGGCGCTGAAGTGCATTCGTCCATTTCCGGTGTGACTGATCATTTTGCCAACAATGATGAACACGCTTTGGAAATCACCCGCAATATTGTTAAATATTTGAATCGTAAAAAACACGATTGGCTGCAAAAACAAAAAACTCAAGAGCCACTTTACAACCAAAAAGATTTATACGGAATTATTCCGCAAAGCACACGAATTCCTTATGATGTCAGACAAATTATCGCTCGTATCGTTGATAAGTCGGAATTGCAGGAATTTAAAGCCAAATACGGAACGACTTTGGTTTGTGGCTTTGCGCATATTCACGGCAATCCGGTTGGGATTATCGCCAACAACGGCATTTTATTTTCCGAATCCGCACTGAAAGGCGCTCACTTTATCGAATTATGCAATCAACGCAAAATTCCTTTGGTGTTCTTGCAAAACATCACCGGATTTATGGTTGGTAAAGAATACGAACAAAACGGCATTGCCAAAAACGGTGCAAAAATGGTAACAGCTGTTGCTTGTGCTTCAGTTCCCAAGTACACCGTTGTGATTGGCGGATCATTCGGTGCCGGAAATTATGCTATGAATGGTCGTGCTTATGGTGGTCGATTTATGTGGATGTGGCCGAATGCACGAATTTCGGTCATGGGTGGGGATCAAGCGGCGTCGGTCTTAACAACCATTAAACAGGATGGAATGGACAAACGCGGAATCGATTGGGATGAAGCTGAAAAACAAGCCGAATACGACAAAATCAAACAGCTTTACGAACATCAAGGCAGTCCATACTATTCCACCGCCAGACTCTGGGATGATGGAATTATCAACCCAATTGACACCAGAAAAGTACTGGCTCTGGCCATCGAAGCCGGTCAAAATGCACCGGTTGAAGACACCAAATATGGTGTTTTTAGAATGTAAATGGAAGAGTTGCTCAACAATCCGGAAAAACTTTTAATCATTGGTGCAATCTACCACATTGCTTTTGTGGTGTTTCATCTTCTTTTCTGGAAATTGTTTGATTGGGTCGAAGATTTGAAGAAACTTTCTTTCACCAACAAAGCTGTCATGCAGATAATGAATCTGCGATTGATATTTATCTTTCTGGTTTTTGCATATATTTCATATTTTAATGGCAGTGAACTGCTTAGTACTAAACTAGGACTGACTTTGACAGCTTCAATCGCCCTGTTCTGGGGATTCCGTAGTGCTGAACAAATTTTTTATTTTGGCGTGAATAATATAGCCTCGAATTTGTTATTTCTGGTTTTTGTATTTGGAACTTTGTTGTATAGTTGGGTTTTCTATTTAAGCCTGAGTCTAAATTAGTTAATATTTGAAATTGAACTTCTTTTGAATGAACAACACTAAAATTTGAAATTTTCTTATTGACAATTCCCCCCCTTATAACATTTAGATTCCATTAATAAATATGAGGTTACTTATGAAATTTTTTATTCCACTAATGATTGTATCAACAATGGTTCAGTCACAAGTTTCCAAAGAAGATATTGGTAAAGTACTTTATAGTGCTGATACCACACCTACAGAAATCACAGCAGATCTTTATGAGAAAGGTCAAAGCCAGGAAAATCAAGAGAAAGGTTATCGATTCATTAAAGCCGAAATCTCAATCCCTCAAATAAAGGACGGACAAGAAATTATCAACGGGTCAAAAAGTTTATTCGCTGATATTCAACACGACGTTTATGGGAATGATATAGAAGTTGATGGTGTTCTTGATTCAGCAACAGTCACCATTCCTTTTGAGTTCGACCCTGAAAAACAATTATTTAGTGAATATCTCGATAATATGCAGGGTGTTATGGAAGATGTTATGAATAAATATCCAGCAGTCAAATCTGGCGGATGTAACCGACTTCCTTTAGGTAGTACTTACACATCGGTGGAATACTGGTTACAAGGTTGTGTTAAAATCACGAGAGTTGCGCAATGTAGAGATATTGGTCAAGGAGTGGCGTGGTATAGTATACGTGAAGAAATGGAAATCCAACCTAGTTGCATTATACCATAGTTCATTTTTTACTTTTATCTACTTAAGCCGAAGCTCTGTCTTCGGCTTTTTTGATTATAGTAGTTTCATTAATTCCATAGCCCATCAGTCATGATATAATGCTGAAAATTTTTTATAATCAAATCCAATGAAACAATTTTCCATGTATAAAACCATCAAAGTCGAAGCGGATAAACGTGGCGTTACAACTGTCACAATGACTCGACCTGAGGTGCATAATGCTTTTAACGCCGAAATGATTGCCGAGCTCACTTCTGCATTTGATGCTTTAGACAAAAACTCCGACACCAGAGTGATTGTTTTGCAATCGCAAGGTGAGTCATTCTCCGCCGGTGCTGATATCAACTGGATGAAATCCATGGTGAAAGCGACGCAAGCTGAAAATCAGGAAGATTCTTTGAAACTGGCAGCATTAATGCGTGCTATCAATTTTTGTAGCAAAGCGGTTATCGCCCGTGTTCAGGGTTTGGCCCTTGGAGGCGGAGTCGGACTCATTGCCTGTTGCGATATTGCCATCGCCAATGAAGAATCCAAATTCGGTTTGACTGAAGCAAAGTTAGGTTTGGTTCCGGCAGTGATTTCGCCTTATGTGATTGATGCTATTGGTTCTCGTCATTCTCGTCGTTTTTTCCAAACAGCGGAGATTTTCAATGCTGAAAAGGCTTATGAAATCGGGTTGATTTCAGAATTTGTTCCGCATGAAGAATTAGATGAGCAAGTTGAAAAACAAATCAGCTTTCTTTTAAAAACAGGTCCGAGTGCAAAGACGATTAGCAAAAAACTAGTTCACTCAGTGTCTGCTAGAACCATTCCCCAGCAGAAGAAAATTGATCAGTACACCACTCAGGTGATTGCGGCGGTTCGGGTTTCTGAGGAAGGTCAGCTCGGTTTAAAAGCCTTTTTAGATAAGAAAAAACCCAAATGGTG
>JAGRJO010000139.1 GCA_020442725.1 Lysobacterales bacterium | reverse complement strand
GAGCCTCTTCAAAATCTTCCTTATCTTTATCTTCAAAGGCAATTTGCAAATTACGAATCCATGTTGTCAGTCTCATATCATTCTCAACTTGTGCGACCAAGTTCAGTGCTTCAACCAACTCTCTTAAAGCACGATCAGTTATTCTATCTATATCTTGTTCATCCACTCTTTCAAACTCATAAGCCATGTCGTCAAGTGATGCCGCCATATCATCTAAATCATCACAACTGAATCATGCAAATGATGAAGCTGAAAAAAGAAACCCCGCCAGTGCTGTTATTTTTATTATTGTTTTCATAATTATTAACCCTTCTTTTTTGTTATTATCCAGGAAAGCTCCTGTATGTATGAGTATATCTTTGCTTTAATTTTTTTTGGAAATCAAATATTGAGTTTAGAACCGAAAAATATGTTTGATAGACTTTTATGTTTATCTGTATTTATGGATAATAACATTTTTTGGTTTATTCAAGATATGTTAGTTAAAAATGTTGCGGACTTTAAGAAAGTTCAAGAGCTCAAAAATTTTAAAATCAAACAAGATGTTTCGATGAAAGGGGCTTTTATGGTTAGCCCAATTGGCTTTGCACTCAATGAGCAAACCGCTCAGGATAATGAGTATATGCAAATGAATCAGGAGGTTGATGAAAAATTAGCTATTTATCAACAAATGCATCTTGCAAGAGTATTAACTGACTTTGGCATTCCCGTAATCACTTTTCCAGGTTCCGAAGACTCTCCTGACGCTGTTTTTCCTAATAATGCCTTTGCAACAAATCATAACCGTAGATACATCATAGGCTCAATGCGCTATCCCAACAGGCAGTTAGAAACTGAAAGGCGAGATATCAGAAAATTTTTCAATAACGTACTGGGCTATGAAGAGTATGTTATAGAACACCATAGAGCGATAGCAGAACTGACAGGTGTTCTTGTTCCGGATCGAGGTAGAAATATTGGATTTGTTGGAATGACTGAACGAGTCGATGAAGAAGGAGCCGTAGAACTTGATGAGGGATTCCAGCTTGATTTAACTTTTCAGTTTGACTTAGCTGAGGGCGAATATCACACGAATGTAGTAATGGCATGTTTGGCGAGTGTCGGCTGTGTTTTGCACAAAGATTCATTTGCAGATCCTGAAGTAGTAAAAGCAATCGACGATTTCTATCAAGGAAAGATTCTTTATCTTTCAGATGAGGAAAAAATGGCATTCTGCGGGAACTGTATTTCAATTACAGAGAGAGATGTGTTGTTCAGCAAAAATGCATACAATACTTTATCGACTTCATCCAAAAAAACTCTCACGAATTGGGGATTAGATATTCACGGTGTTGATGTCTCTGAGTTGGAAAAAGCAGGCGGCTCCCTTCGTTGTATGATTGGAGAAATTTTCTGATGTATGAATATGTTTTTTTTCACAAACAACTGGCACAAAAATTTGAAGCAAAAGCCAAATCCTTAGGTGTTTCAACTCAACTGAATCAGGAAGAGCTCTCATGGGAAGTGATCTTGCCTGAAGATATTTCTGAAGATGTCGATGATAAGTTAAGCGATTACTACGATGAGCTCTTTGACGAAGATCAGGAGTTATATGAAACTGAACATTCAGATACTGAATTTCAGGGAGCTGCTATCGAAATCACTTTAAAAAACGGTGAGAAAACTTATGCTGAAACCGATCAGAAAATCATGGGAAAAATCCTCTCCGTACTAACCTTTAATGAATTAAATATTCTCATCAACGACATTGCCACCGCTGTTGAAAATCCCAATGACAGAACAATGTGCGAAAGAAGACGTGAGGATGAAGTCAAATCAGTTTAGTTTTTTATAACAGAGTTCATTTGGCTAGTGGCGACAGGCTTTTCTATGACCAATTCTGACCATGAAAATACTAGCCGGTTATCTTTACTTTATATGCCATCAAAATTATGAGACCTAAAGAACGAGTAATGTACATAGAGTACAAGGGTGATGATGGTATCGTAGGAAATGCCAGAATTGATCGTGTAAAGTTTTCTAAGTCTGGTAAATCTATACATTACAACGGTAAAACTTTTGAAACACTTTCTGGCCAAGGTTTTAAATCAAACTATTTTGACACTGAGACAGGTAATCACTAATGGATTAGTTGTTGCCGTAAAGATGGTATGGATGCTCTATATGGTACCGATGTCATAATAGACGATGATGCTCTAGAAGAGTACTGGTGTGAAATTCGTAAGAAACCTGAAAATAAAAGCATTAATCAATTTAAAGCCAAAGGTAAGTACTAATGGCATATAATAAATTGTTAATGAATTAAAATGGACTTTCCCTTTGTTACTTTTGCTCGTGCGAAAAGTAACTCAAAACACGCCCTAAACTCTCAGCCTGCGGCTTCCCTTAATATTTCTGAAAATTTAGTGTTTGCAAAAACTCACATTGCAAGCAATGTTCAGACACTTGCAAACTTTGCTCCAAATTTTTCAAAAATATTTCGGTGAGCGTAAAGGGGGTTTAAAAGAACACCATCATACTGAGCGAAGTCGAAACATTTTCTGAATATTCCATGTTTGAAAATGAATCTCGACAAATTCCCCTCTTGAGAGGGGATTATGGGGTGTGTTTATTCGATTAACAATGCAAACACAGGAAGTTAAACTACGTATAAATGCATATTTTACCAGTTATTTACTGATATAAATGCATCTGTGCAATAATATCCTGCTCATAGCGATTATATGTGCACTAAAACATCTCTTTACATAAAAAAATCAGTATGTTAGTATCAAAAACCATGAAAACGAGCGCATTAAAATACGCAAGATATTTAATATCTTGCTTTGATGCACATATAATAAATTGACAAATAAATCTAATTTTTTGTGAGAAACCAATGAAAAAGAAGCCCGAAATTATTTTGTCTTCACTAGACGCTGATAGATTGTATGCTCTTCTTGAGTCATTACCGAAAAAAAGTGTGCCAGGCATTGAAGAGTTAGAGCAGGAGCTAAATCGAGCGGAGATCGTAGAGCCAACGAAAATGCCTCAGGATATCGTTACTATGAACTCAATAGTTCGATTTTTCGTTGAATCAACGAAGCAAGAATTTGAATTGACATTGGTATATCCAAAAGACATGGATTCAAACGGAAAAAATATTTCTATTCTTGCCCCGGTTGGGAGTGCAATGCTCGGCCTTGCTATTGGTGATGAAATCGAGTGGCCCAAGCCTGGCGGGGGTATTCTGAAAGTTAGAATCACAGAAATTCTCTATCAACCAGAGAGATCTGGCGATTATCAACGATAATGTGAAAGCGCCTAACAAGGCGCTGCACTCGGACAAATTTACGCTACGCTTCATTTTTCCGGTGAGCGTGGCATTAAAGAAAAAACAATATCTCATTCAACTCTCAGTTTTCAGGAATTCTATTAAATTTGCAGATAGTGTGTGACGATTAAAAACCACTCCTAAAACAATCAATATCAGCAATATAACTCCCAGAGATTGAGAAAATAGAACCCACGGAAATATAAATGATAAGGAAAACCAGTATTCAATAATCATATACGATATGACGGTTGCGACAGCTACACCAAGCACAAAGGCAAACAGGCCGAGGGTGATAAATTCAAGTAATGTCAGCTTCAATATATCTTTATTAAACATTCCCATCATTCGGTAGTAAAAACTTTCCCGCATACGATCGTGCGAGGTTGAAACTAAGGATGTTGCAAATATTAAGAATCCGGCAATTAAACCCAATGCCGTAAAAATTTGAATTAATTGTTTGAGCTGATCGACAAATTCTTTGAGTTTTAAAGCAATTTTTTCTCCATCCAAAACAGTTATTGCCGGAAACATTTTCGCCAGTTCGGTTTGAATTTGGGCTCGGTCTTGTCCTTCGAATTTGATGGTTGCAAAACGGATTTGCGGTGCTTTTTCCAGAACTTCTGGTTGAAAAATAAAGTAGAAAAAAGGACTCGGTCCGCGTTTTAAGCGTTTTCTGATACTGGTAATTTCAGTTTTGATTTTTATACCTTGAACATTAAAGACCACCTCGTCTCCTAAATCCACTTGCAAAAACTCAGCAAAACTACTGAGAATGGAAACCGGTTTGGCATCACCTTGCACCGGGGCGAATAGTTCTTTATCTATCACCGACTTTTGTAAATATTCAGTATTCAACATTTCGGTTGCGTAACTCAAATTAAATACCCGGCTGATATTGTCATAACGACCAAGTTGATTTTTTAGCATTTCCGACTTGACTCCATTGACCGAATCAATGCGAGCCCGAACCACCGGATAATAGGTCAATTCTTTACCAAAAAAATCATTCAAAGGTTGTTGCTGATTAGTTTGAACATCCAGCAAGAAAAAATTAGGAGCATCTTCGGGATAAGTGGCTATCAGTTGTTGTTGAATGGCGTAATCCATAATTGTGACCGAACCAAGAATCATGGTGCTCATGGATAATGCCGTAATAAACAGATTGGATTGATTGCCTTTGCGAAAAATATTTTGCAAAGCCAGAACCGCAAGCCAGTTTTTAATTATTCTTTTATTCAGCAAAAGTTTTAAGATAGCTGAAAGAAACTTTGTAAATCCTGCAAAAACAAGCCAAATCACCGCAAAAGCCAGCAGAATTTGTAAACTTTTCATTACACTGTCAAGTTCTGAATACAAAAGCAAAAACAGTAAGCCAATCGAAACAGTTATCCATAACCACGGGAGTTTTCTGATTTGGTTTTGTCTGCTGTGTTTGTGCAACACTGCAATTGGTTTGATCTTTGAAATACTTTGTAAGCTGAAATAGCTCATCATTGCAGTAATGGACAGAGAGATAAGAAAGGCTTTCAATAGACTGAGATAACTAATTCTCAAATCAATGTCGTTTGGCAATATTGCGGTAAAAATATCATTAAAAATCAATAATACGCCATAACTTGCAAGCCACGCCAATAAGACTGATAACACAGACATCCAGAAAAACAGCAATCGATAAGAGCCAATGACCGAGCCACTTTGTTCTCCAAGTGCGATTCGAATGGCATTGGTGTTTCTTTGTCGGTTGACAAAGGCTTTGACAACACTCATGATTCCAACACCGGAAAGAATTATCACACCGATGACTAATAGTTTTAAAAACACCAAAAAGTTTTGGCTGAGGTTAGATACACTGGTGTCGGATTGTTCGGCTGTATTAATTGTTACTTTAGTATTTTTTACCAACTCTTTGAGCTCAGAGGCGTAAACTTCGCTTTTTTCTTCAGGGAGTTTAATTTCAACCCGATAGTTCACACGGCTTTTCTGTCCCATGAGCCCTGTGGCTTCTAAATCAGCATCGTGCATAATCACTCTCGCACCAAATCCAAAGGCAGTGAGCGGACGATCCGGTTCGGTGATAATTTCATCATGAATGATAAATTCAGAATCTCCAATTTTTATCGAATCACCAACTTCAACCTCTAAACCGGTGAGAATTTGTCTTTCAACTAATACAGATCCGGATTTCCAGTTGGTAGAATTATTCTTAAGGACAAGTTTTCCATAAAGCGGATAGGCTGAGCTAACAGCTTTGATTCGGGATAGAATAGATTTGTTCTCGGTGAAAGCAATGGTGTT
>JAGRJO010000138.1 GCA_020442725.1 Lysobacterales bacterium | reverse complement strand
AAAAAATTAGGCTTTTTAACTCCCCTTGAAGTAAAATCTAGAAACTGGAGTGTTGCACTTCGTTGTTGAATCCAGCTAATATAAAGAAATGTTTAAATATTCAATTCTTTGCTTACCCTTTCCTGAATTCCTGCAAAAACATTTATTTGTATAAAAAAAACACCAATTTTGCTATAGTATTCGAATGTTTGATTGATGTAATTATTTTATGTTGTTATTAAAACGATTGATTCTTTTTGTAGTGGCTGTAGCTGTTATTGTAATGGCTGTAGCGGTGAGCGGTTTGAATACCGAAAAAGTGACAATAAATTTGTATTTTTTTCAGTTTGAACTGACGCTGGGATTTGCTTTAATTATTGCCTTAATAGGAGGATTATTGACTGGATTATTGATGTCATTATTTCAATTTTATATGCCATTAAAGTCAGAAATCAGAAAGCTATCTCGCAAAAATTATCAACAAGAAAAGTTAAATCTTGAACAGAAGAGACTGGAACAAATAGACGCAAATGATTGAAACTATTAGTTTTATTCTGGCTGCATTAGTCGGAGTGATGATTGGAATCAATCTCAATCGTCTCAAAATTGAACGAAAAAGCCATAAACAACTGGAAAAGCTGAATCACAGTTATTTTAAAGGTTTGAACTACTTACTCAATGATGATTCAGAAAAAGCCATTGATGTTTTTATTGAACTTGCAAAATCATCTTCCGAAACATTTGAACCTCAACTCGCATTAGGCAATTTATATCGAAGAAAAGGCGAAGTTGATAAAGCCATAAAATTGCATCAATCTTTGATTTCTCAACCGAATTTAACAGAAGATTACCGCACCAAAGCTCTTTTGGCGATGGGGAAAGATTATATGAGTGCCGGTCTTTTGGATCGTGCAGAAGTTTTATTTACCGAGTTGGTTGAGATTGAAGCCTACACACCTGAAGCTTTGTATGCTTTATGTGATGTTTATCAACAAGAACAGGACTGGACTGAAGCAATAAAAGCAGCTACACGCTATGAGAATGTTTCGGGTCGTAAAATGGCCGGTGATATTGCTCATTTTAATTGTGAATTGGCTGAAATTAGCTATGCAAATGGTAATGTCAATGAAGCAAATGCATATCTGGATTCGGCGTTATCAATTGACTCCAAGTGCGTGCGTGCCAAACTCATGCAAGCCTGTGAATTTCAGAAAAATAAAAAGTGGAAAAAAGCGATTGAGGCTTATCATAAGGCTTTGGAATTTGATGACGTTTTTGCTTCCGAATATCTCAACGATATGTCGTATTGCTATAGCATGTTGAAAAAATGCAGTGAGTTTCAACAATTTCTGATGGAATTCATCAAATCTTATCGGGGAATTACTCCTGTACTGGTCCTTGCTGAGATGTATAAGAAATTCGATGGAATTGATGCGGCAGAAAAATTTGTTGAAGAACAATTGGTTGAAAAACCATCCGTTCGTGGTTTGGATTTACTTTTAAAACTCAACCTGGAAAAGAATAATGACGATGGTAGCAATATCACTAAGTTCAAAGTTCTGGAAAAGCTGGTTAATAGTTTGCTTGAAAAAAAACCCAATCATCGCTGTCGCAAATGTGGTTTTGGTGCTAAGAACCTGCATTGGCAATGCCCTAGTTGTAAAAGTTGGGGTACGGTAAAACCAATTTATGGTTTAGAATCGGAATAATATCAATGTCAATCTGGCTTCAGTCTTTGTTATTGTTTTTAGCAAATATTGTGTTACTTTCACTTTACCTGCACTTAAGTCATAAATACCATTGGTTTGATCATCCAAACGAAGAAAGAAAACTTCATAGTGTTTCAAAACCGACATCAGCCGGTCTGGTATTCATGATTTCATTACCTTTTTTTATTTATTTTGGTAATTATTTTGAATCCAATATTTCCTTAGTTTCATCATTAGGTTTATTGCTGTTTATTGTATTGGGTGCTTTTGATGACTTTTTCCATATTTCGGTAAAAATTCGTTTGCTTTTGATTACAATCTTTTCAGTAGTTCTGGTCTATACAATAATTTTAAGTCATGCCAATGTCTCTTATGGAATAATATTTGTTTTTGTATTAGGCGTGATTTGGTGGATGAATTTGTATAATTTTATGGATGGAGCCGATGGAATGGCAGTATTACACGCATTAGTAACTCTGATTGGATATTTGGTATTATTTATGAATTCAGAAATTCAATCCATTAATAGTTTACTTATCCTGACGACGGTGAGTTTAGTTGCTTTTCTGATCTTTAACTTTCCTAAATCTAAGATGTTTATGGGTGATTCAGGAAGTTTATCAGTGTCTTTTTTAGTTGCAACGATAGCATTATACGGAATTTCAAAACAAGTTCTCGATGAAATAGTTGTCATAACCTTTCACTTAACATTTATCGTCGATGCCACTTTAACTTTATTCACTCGTTTGAAATTTAGACATAAAATTTCTCAAGCTCACAATCTGCATTTATTTCAATCAATGGTAAATACCAGTCAGATACCTCATTATAAAGTTTCGATGATTTATGCTTTTGTAACTTTGATAAATGTTTCAATTGCATTAATTATACACTTATCAGAGTTTGAAATAAAGATTCGGGTGTTTGTATTGTTGTTTCAAATGGTCGTTTTAAGTATATTCTGGTTTAATTTTTATCAAAAAACGAAATTCCAGCGCTTTCGCCAGTAAAATAACGTCATGAATATTTTTCATCCCAGATTCGCAGTTGTTCTTCATGATTTATTCATGACCTGGTTGGCATGGATGTTGAGTTATGTGATTCGTTATAGTGTCTGGGTCGATTCACCTGAACTCAGTTGGTTTAATTATGAATTTGCCACAGTCATACTCGTTCAGGGAGTCATTGCCTATTACTTTAATCTTTATCGAGGGCTTTGGAGATTTGCCAGTGTTCCTGATTTGATAAATATTGCCAAATCGGCAGTTGTTGGAACATTTATCATCGCTTTTATCATGTTTTTGGTTCATCGAGCCGATGGAGTGCCTCGTTCTGTATTGTTGATGTATCCGTTTATATTGATGGTACTTTGGGGAGTTCCCCGATTGACTTATCGCATGTTTAAGGATTTAACTCTGCACATTAATAATTCTGAAAAACAAAGAGTTTTGCTTGTTGGAGCAGGTCGATTAGCAGATATGTTTATCCGTCACGCCCATGCTTCGGCATTATATGAAGTTGTGGGAATTGTTGATGATGAAAGAAATTACAAAGGCTCAAATCTTAGAGGAGTTAAAGTTCTAGGGGGAGTTGCAGATATTGAGAAAATTTGCAAAAAGCGTGAAGTTCGTGCCATTGTTGTGACTAAAGAAAATATTTCAGCTTCAATGATGAAAGAGGTGGTTGACAATAGCATGACGAGTAATTGTCAATTACTAACTTTGCCAAATTTGGATAAAATCACAGAGAAAGGGTTTGAAATCAGCCATCTGACACCGGTAACTATTGATGATATTTTGGGTCGAGAAAAGGTTTCGATTGACTGGTCCAATGTTGCAAAAGCAGTTCAAGGAAAGTCGGTTCTTATCACAGGCGGAGGTGGTTCGATTGGTTCGGAATTGGCAAGACAATTGGCTCAATTGGATTTGAAAAAATTGTGCATTCTGGATCATTCAGAGTTTAATCTTTATCAAATTGACAGAGAGTTAAGTAATAAAAACAACGACTTAATTACTACAAGTTTGTTAGTGAATGTCACTGATAAAGCACATCTTCAGCAAATCTTTTCGACGATTAAACCTGATATAGTTTTTCATGCAGCTGCCTATAAACATGTTCCATTATTGGAAAAAATGCCTTGTGAGGGTTTTATCAATAATGTTATCGGTACTAAGAACATTGTTGACACCTGTCATGAGTTTAACGTCGAAAAAATGGTATTGGTTTCGACCGATAAAGCTGTCAATCCATACAATATTATGGGTGCGACCAAGCGAATTGCAGAAATGTATTGCCAATCAAGGAACAAAAATTCAAACACCGATTATGTGATTGTTCGTTTTGGAAATGTTTTGGGATCGGCAGGAAGTGTGGTTCCATTGTTCAAAGAACAAATAGCCAAAGGTGGTCCTGTCACTGTAACCCATGAAGAAATGACACGTTATTTCATGACCATCACAGAGGCTTGTCAACTGATCGTTCAATCAATGGTATTGGGTTCCAATGGTGATATTCATGTTCTGGACATGGGAAAACCCGTGAGTATTCTGAGTCTGGCGAATCGCATGATTAGTTTATCCGGTAAAATTCCTGAGGTGGATATTAAAGTTGAAATTACCGGATTGCGTCCCGGTGAGAAAATGCATGAGCAACTTTATTATGATGTTGAAGAGCTCAAACATACCAGTCACAACAAAATTTATCACCTTCAATCAACAATGAAACATTCAGAAAGTTATGAAAAATTGTTGAAGCAGGCAATCAAACAAGCCATTCAATTTCAGGATGTTGATTTAACACAAACAATTAAAAAACTGGTTCCTGAATTTGTTCATCAACCCCATTTAAAAATTGTCGAAAATAATAATTAAGCATGAAAAAAATAAGTAAAGCAGTCTTTCCTGTTGGTGGCATGGGCACTCGTTTTCTGCCTGCAACCAAATCTATTCCCAAAGAAATGTTGCCCATCATTGATAAACCTCTGATTCAATACGCAGTTGAGGAAGCCATAGAAGCCGGTGTTAAAACCTTAATTTTTATCACTAGTGCCAGTAAACACGCCATTAGTGACCATTTTGACCCAAAACCATTACTCAGACAAAAGTTTACTGATGAAGGTAAAACTGAACTGGTCGATAAATTGGATACTCTGACTACGCAAATCACTCGTGTTTTTATTCCTCAGGGTGAGCCATTAGGGTTGGGTCATGCTGTTTTGCAGGCTAAAGAAGTGGTTGATGATGAGTATTTTGTGGTCATTCTTGCGGATGATTATATTAAGCCTGAGAAAGGAGTGAATGCCACCAAACAATTGATTGATGCCAGCATAAAATATGATGCCAGTGTGATTTCTGTTGAAGAAGTAACAGATGACAGAGTTTCCAGTTATGGAATTGTTGATGTAGGAAATAATGAATCCGATGTTAATTTGATTCAATCCATTGTTGAAAAACCAAAATTGGAAGATGCACCGAGTAATTTGGGCGTGATTGGACGTTATGTTTTATCACCTGAGATTTTTGCACTGTTGGAAGAAACCCAATGTGATAAGAGTGGTGAAATCCAACTCACGGATGCTTTGGCAAAGCTATTAGAGAAACCAAATAATTTGTATGCTGCTACTTTAAAAGGAAAACGCTATGATTGCGGTCATAAACTCGGTTATGTTCAAGCGACCATTGATTCCGCATTAGATGATGATTCCATCTCGAAACAAGTTGCTGATTTTATTCATAAGTTGTAAATTATTCAGGATATTTGAAATTTTTTAATAAAACATAGGTCTTAATGATTTTAGTGGCTTGATTCCAATAAACGTATGAAAAAAATATTCTTAATTCTAACGCTTTTTATCAGTTTTACCAATTCAGCTTTTGCTGATAAACCCGATGCCGGTGATTTAGCACCTGACTTCACTATTTCGCAGTTGGAT
>JAGRJO010000137.1 GCA_020442725.1 Lysobacterales bacterium | reverse complement strand
TTTTTCATTATTGCTATCGTTCCAGAATTTCACCGGCATCGCAGGAAAAGCATTCATACAGGATAGTTCTCCGGCTTCATTAAATACTCTTTCTCCGTCATCGCTGAGAATAGCGACGTCCAAACCCAGCCCTAAACATTGGAGTTCACCTTTGTAAACCGCAAGCGCGGGATTTCCAAGAGCAAAGCAAGAACAAATATCTGTCCCACCGGAAATTGAAGACAAACAAACATCCGATTTCCAGTTGTTATAGACGAAATCGTAGTTTTCCGGCATCAAAGGTGAGCCTGTGGAAAAGATAGTTGTTAGATTTTCAAACTGACGGTTATGATTCGGAATCACTCCTGCTTTCTCAATCGCAGAAATCCACTTGGCACTGGTTCCAAAATGTGTAATTTTGTATTTTTCAACCATATCCAGCAAGCGATTGCCATCGGGATAGAATGGAGAACCGTCATAAATAAACAAACCCGCACCTGTTGTCAGTGTCGAAACCATCCAGTTCCACATCATCCAGCCGCAAGTGGTGAAATAAAACAGTTTGCTTTCCTCTGTCACATTACTGTGCAGAACCAGTTCTTTCTTGTGTTGCAGTAGAATTCCACCATGTCCATGAACAATACACTTTGGCTTACCGGTTGTTCCGGAAGAATAAAGAATATATAAAGGATGTTTAAACTCGACCGGCTCGAAATAAACCTCTTGATTGTTGTTATTTAGAGCGTTACTCCAGACAGTTACATCGCTATTTTCGGTTTTGGGGTTCACAAATGGAATTAAAATAACATCTTCAATCGACGGGATTTTCTCTCTGATAATTTTAACTTTTTCGAGGCAATCATGAGCTTTGCCATTGTAATAATAGGCGTCAGTAGTGAATAAAATTTTTGCTTCCACTTGTCCAAAACGATCCACTACACCTTCAAAACCGAAATCCGGTGAGGTCGAAGTCCAAATGGCTCCGAGCGAAGTTGTTGCCAGCATGGCAATGATTGTTTGTGGAATGTTCGGTAAAAAACCGGCAACCACATCGTCTTTTTTGATACCTTTTTGTTTCAGAAAAAACTGTAATCGCGCAACTTGAGAATAAATATCCTGATATGAATATTGGCAATATTCTCTTTTTTCATTTTCAAACTCAATAGCGATTTTGTCGCTACGGTTTTTTAGAATGTTCTGAGCATAATTTAATGTTCCACCAACAAACCACTCGCTATCGATTTTGTGACTCCCTTCGACAAAAACAGTATCAGATTGCCTGATAAAATCAATTTCACAAAACTCAACAATAGCCTGCCAGAAATGACTGGCTTCATTGATTGAAAATTGATGCAACTGCTGATAATTGTTGATGTTCAAATCATGTTTGTTATTGACAAACTCTATAAATTTGGTGATTTGTAAGTGACTGATAGATTCTGAATTGGGTTTCCAAATAGCTATTTGTGACATGAGTTGTATGCTGAATATCTGATTTTCGCTATTTTATCAGAGCTGGTATTGTGTGTCATTATTCATAAATTATGAAACTTAATCTTTAAGATTTAAAGAAAGCTTGATTAAGGATTAAGTTTATATCAAATATTATTTTTCTAAATGGAATAAATAATCCTTGGGTGATATAATTTTTCCTTTTGGGAGGAATGTAATGAGGATTATCAACACATTATTTTTATTGATGTTAGTCATTTTAGTGTCTGCGATTAAAGCAGAAGTAGTAGATGTTGAAGAGGACTTTCTAAAGCAAAATTATAAGCCGGCTCCAAACCCGCAGGGCCGTGTTTATACTTCGATTGAAACTGCAGATGAGGAGCAAAGAAAAGAAGCCGCTTATGATATTGAAACCGGTATTTATGAAGTTAAACCATTTGTAGAAAAGCCTCAAATGACCACGCCTGATTCACCAAGGATAGGAACTGCTCAATTAGCGGCAGAAGCTCTTTATTCTGAGAGTTTAGAAAATACTTTAGGTGTAGGTCCAACAGCTCCGACCCCATATTTGGATACAACCAGCTATCCATGGAATACCATCTATAAACTGGTGATGCGTTTTAATGTTGGCGGTACTGATTATTATTACAATTGTAGTGCTTGGTCAGCAGGTAACTTTCATCTTGTGACTGCGGGGCATTGTATTTATAACTTTGATCCCAATGATGATGGTGACGAATCGGATCAGAAATGGGCTGATGATGTTTGGGCAATTCCGGCACAAACGGATAAGGTTGCTCCTTTTGATTGCGGAACGGGCTATTGTGGTGATTGGCCTTATGGGCATGCAAGGGCGACTCACTTGAGATCTTATTCTGGTTGGACTGTCGATCATAATCATGATCATGATTGGGGTGTAATTACTATGGATCGAAATATGGGTCAAAGAACCGGTTGGATGGGCAGAGACAGCACTCCGGGTGCTTCATTAAATTTTAGTGGTTATCCTGTTGAAACACCGTATGTCCCAGATGGTACAGTTGTTCAATATAAAGGTTTTGATTCCAATAATGTAGTTAGTACTACCGATTTTCGTATTGAACTGAGTGCATTTATTTATGGAGGCCATAGTGGCGGACCATCGTGGAAATACGTTGATGGAAATAGATACGTTGTCGGTATTCATTCAACATCCAATCGTGTGGGATCGGCTCACGATACTCTGTTAACGACCGGGAAGAGAACTGATTTGGACAATTTTATGACAGCCGATGTAACAATACGTCCACCAACAAACATGGTTGATATTACGGAATATTTGTTTGATGGAGTTCCTCATAAAAGTATTAGTAAGACGCTAGTTGGAAAAGGGGAGCATTTGACAATGGACTATTCTGTTTTGAATGCAGGTTTTACCAATTTAACCAACGATATTCCTGTTTTTATTATGGCATCAACGAATGAGTTGATTTCGACAAGCGATACCTTGATTGGCTCAGATTTACACTCAGATGATATCTCAACTTATACTTTTCGTACATTTACAAGTGATGTAACTATTCCAAATAGTTTGGCAGCCGGTGATTATACTTTAGGTGTTTTGATGTCGGTGAATGGTGAGTATGGTAACGAATTGTTATGTAATGGAACAGCTTGTTCGAACAATATTGCGGTAGCTAATCAAGTTTTGACGGTAGAAGATTGTATTGTTGATGCTTATGAGGATGATGAAATTGCTCTGTTGGGTACAGTTTTGAATTCAGGGACACCTCAAGCACATAACATTTGTGCAACAGGTGATAAGGACTGGTATCGATTTACCATTCCAAGTGGTGATAATGCAGATGTTGTTCTTAGAACTTTTGGGACTTCTGGTGATACCGAAATGTTTTTATATAGATATAATCCTTTTCCAACTCTTGAGCTAATTGAATCAGATGATGACTCAGGCCCATCGTTATTTTCAACAATCGACAGAACTTGCGATACAGATCCTTTGTCACCGGGAACTTATTATGTGAAAGTTGAAGAGCATCTAAATAATTCCAGAATAGCAGAATACAATATGGTTGCTGATTATGTTCATTGTGGAGATTTAATATTCAAAGATGGCTTTGAATAATTTTTAACACAATAAAAGAAACATGATAAAGCCGGTTTGATATGAACCGGCTTTTTTTGTTGTTTAATTTTCTGTAAATTACAAACAATCCAGTTATAATGTGAAACTTGGTTTTTTGTTTGTGAGAAAAGGTAATGACACGAGAATCGATGGAGTTTGATGTTGTAATTGTTGGAGGTGGTCCATCAGGGCTTTCAGCAGCGATACGGTTGGCACAAATTTCACAGGAAAAAGGCAAAGATTGGCAGATTGCTTTGGTTGAGAAAGGCTCGGAGATTGGAGCTCATATCATTTCCGGAGCGGTTATTGAACCAACAGCTTTGAATGAATTGTTTCCCGATTGGAAAAACATGGGAGCACCACTGACAACCGAAGTGAGTGGTGACGAATTTTACTATTTGCGTTCTCAACAAAAATCCACAAAAGTTCCTAACTTTTTAATTCCAAAACCGATGAGAAATCACGGTAATTACATCATTTCTCTTGGCAATCTATGCCGTTGGTTGGGTGAACAGGCGGAGAACCTTGGTGTAAATATTTTTCCGGGCTTTCCCGCATCAGAAATCGTTTATGATGAAAACAACCAAGTTAAAGGGGTGATTACCGCCGATATGGGCATAGACTCAGAAGGGAATGAAAAAGCCGGATTTGAACCCGGATATGAGCTTTTAGCGAAGCATACTATTTTTTCTGAGGGTTGTCGTGGGCACTTAGGAAAACAACTCATTGAGAAATTTGAATTAGACAAAAACGCTGATCCGCAACATTATGGCATTGGCATCAAAGAAATCTGGCAAATTGATGAAGATAAGTCACACCCCGGAAAAGTTGTCCATACGTTGGGTTGGCCTTTAAATAATCACACTGAAGGCGGCGGATTTTTGTATCACTATGAAAAAGGCAAGGTGGCATTAGGCTTTATTGTTGCTTTAAATTATGATAATCCTTATCTCAGTCCGTTTGAGGAGTTTCAGCGCTGGAAACACAATCCGGTGATAAAAAATGTGATTGAAAACGGCAAAAGAGTTTCCTACGGTGCCAGAGCGCTGAATAAAGGCGGAATGCAATCTCTCCCGAAACTCGAAGTCCCGGGTGCTTGCTTGACCGGTTGTGATGCCGGCTTTTTGAATCCTGCGAAAATCAAGGGAACTCACACCGCTATGAAAACCGGAATGTTAGCAGCCGAAAGTATTGCGGAAAATTTATTGAGAGAAGATTCGCAAGATGTTTCCACAAATTATTCGGAATCCGTGCAGAATTCATGGGTTTATTCAGAGTTGAAAACATCGAGAAACTTTGAACCCTCCTTGAATAAGTTCGGAACATTTTTTGGCGCTGCTTTTACATTTATTGATCAAAATATTTTCAGAGGAAAACTGCCATTCACGCTGCATAATCGCAAACCTGATTACAGTTGTTTGAAATCGGCACAAGACTCTAAGAAAATTGAATATCCAAAACCGGACAATACAATCAGTTTCGATCGATTGTCATCGGTTTTCCTGTCGAGCACCAATCATGAAGAAAACCAACCGTGTCATTTGCAGCTAACTGACGAAACGATACCGGTTAATGTAAATTTGGCAAAGTGGGATGAGCCGGCACAAAGATATTGTCCTGCGGCTGTATATGAAATTGTTGAAGAAAATAATGTGACAAGTTTTAGAATAAACTCGCAAAATTGTGTACACTGCAAAACCTGTGATATCAAAGACCCAAGTCAGAATATTACTTGGGTGACTCCGGAAGGTGGCGGAGGTCCGAACTACTCAAATATGTAATGCTGATGATGAAACGAATTTGCTTTATTTTCTTCCTGATTTTTTCAGCATCACTATATGCTGAGAGGGATACTCGTTGGGTCGAAATTGGTGAAGGAACCTACGAACAAGGCTTTCTTTTTCCATACAAGATTAAGCTGTCAGTTCCATACGGAGTTAAAAATATTGACGAAATCAAACAAGGACTTTTTCCTGTAAAAATAGAATTAGACTGGTTATTGATTCAATATTCCAAAGAAGATGTCAGTAAACTGTTTTATCGTCAGTTCAAAGACAAGTTTAAAGACAGGGAAGAAAGTTTCAGGCTTTCACAAC
>JAGRJO010000136.1 GCA_020442725.1 Lysobacterales bacterium | reverse complement strand
TTGGATGTTGAGAATCCTAAATATACACGGCTTTTGCTAATGAGTAACTTACTTTTTTAGCTTTTTGCTAAATGCACCACGGGTAATTATTTATAAGTTTATAGATTGTCGGGCATGGACAAGTTCATGTATTGAATATTCTGTAGCATAAAAAAAGCCGGAGTTAATCCGGCTTTTTCAATCACTTTGATGCCATTATTAATCTAAATCAACATCACCTTTTGCTTTGTTACGTCTTCTGCGTTCTTTGTCTCTGTATTCATCCATACATGAGTCTTGGTCATACATTGCGCAAGCCAAATAGTCTGTAATTTCAATGATAACTGCACGAATCGCTTTACCGGCCGGAGTTTTCTTTTCGCTAGCTAACGCACCGCCAAAGCCACCACGGCTTAGACCCAGGCTCATTCCACCACTTTTAGCTGTTGCTGTAACAGTTCTTGCGTATTCAACAACTCCTGTTGTTGAATCAATTACTCTGATATCAATGCCGATTGTTGAAGTTTTCTTATTGCCACCAACAGAAATTCCTTTAAAACTGACCCCACCGCCTTTACCGCCGGTTTCTTCAAAATTGGAAACAGAACCGGTAACCAAGTATTTTGCACCGGTTAATTGTCCCATTTTTGCAGCACTGCTTTTTGAAACACGTCCGGATGCGCCTAAGTCTTGCTCAGAAAGTACACCATCCAGTTTTCTTCTCTCAACAACTTTGAATACACCTGTATTCATAAGTTCATTGGATAACATGTCGCTCAGCTCACGGCCGACACCACTTTGCCACCAGTAGGCTTGAGTTTCATTCTTAAATTCTAAAACGGCAACAACCGGTCTGTCATCAGCAGCCAGAGCTGTGCCTGCCATCATTACTGCAAATAATGCAAACAACACTTTTTTCATAATAATTCCTCAAATGCTAAGTATAAATGTAAATAATTGCTACAATCTTAACCCATTTTTTAACGAAGATAAACCCCTCTCCAATGGATATATCAAAACTCAATGAATTGCGAAAGAACCTTGATACAATTGATGAGCAAATTGTAGCCCTTTTGGCTGAACGACAAATGAATGTTGATGCAATCGGTTCTGTGAAACTTGACACAAAATCTCCCACAAGAGATTATGAGAGAGAGAAGCAAGTTATTGATAATGTTATAAAAGTTGCCAAACAAAAAAATGTTGACAGTGATATTGTTAAGCAAATTTTTACCTTAATTATTAAGACTTCTCTGGAAAAACAGGAAAATCAAAAGATAAACACATCGGATTTCGGGTTTGAAAAGTCCGCTTTAATTATTGGCGGTTGCGGAAAAATGGGGCAATGGTTTGCTCGTTTCCTGAGTAATCAAGGTTTTAGAGTTGATATCTCTGATATTAATCAGGAAGAGAATAATGTCGATTATAAAACTGTGAAACTGGATTATGATTATATCATTGTTGCTGCACCCATTGATGCCAGCGGAAAAATTCTAAAAGATTTGGCAACTCTCAAACCGAAAGGAATTGTATTAGATATTGGCTCGATTAAGAGTCCGCTGAAATTACCACTGATGCAGTTATCGGATGCCGGTTGTAAGGTGGTTTCAATTCATCCAATGTTTGGTCCCGATGTGAAACTACTTTCCAATAAGCACGTGATTTTTATCAATATGGGTGATTCGGCATCTGTTGAAAAGGTCAAACAGTTATTTAAACCAACTATGGCGGAGCAAATTGATATGCAACTGGAAGACCACGATCGTTTGGTTGCTTATATTCTCGGACTATCTCATATTGTAAACATTGCCTTTATGCTGGTTTTGTCTGAATCCGGTGAAGCCGCAGGAACTTTGTCTAAATTATCAAGTACGACGTTTGATGCGCAATTTGCCATTGGCGAAAATGTGGTTTCAGAGAATCCGCACTTATACTTTGAAATTCAAAAATTGAATAACTATTCCAGTTCGACACTCAATGCGCTAGGCGATGCTGTACAAAGAATCATCACAGTTATAAGCAATAACCAAGAACAGGCTTTCGTGAAAATTATGCAAAAAGCACAACTTTATAGTAATTCTCGTTGTGCCCCTTAATTTTTAAATTTGGTTTTCCACCAACGAATATTCAATGGAACAGAAACATTGAGTAAAAATGCAGTCAGCATGAGTGTATAGAATGCCTCCAAAGTCATGATTTTGTATTGTACGAATGCAATATTCATGACAACAAATGCCAACTCAGCTCGACCCAACATCCCAAAACCAATCATCAAACTCGAAGGCCAGTCGAATTTACCGGTGTAATAAGCAGCAATAGCAGCCGAGGCAATTTGTCCGATAAATAACCCGGCGAACAACAGTAAAGACTCAGGTAACACTGAGATAAAGACATCAGGATAGAAAATGAGTTTAGTTCCTAATGCCACAAAAAACACCGGACCAATCCAGGTGAAAGCCACATTATCAACAATTCGTCGGGATTGTTCGAAGTAGTTGGTGTTATGTTCTTTATGAAAATCAAAATAATCGGAATGGATGACCAAACCTGCCATGTAAGCTCCAATCGCCGGGTGAAAGCCAAAATAATGAGCAAGCAATCCAACGGCAACAGCAATCAATAATAAACTTAAGACGGCATATATTCTCCTTTGCCCATGGATAACACATTCTTGAGGCTAAAAAGATTGAAAGCAGGAATAAATTTCAAAACCCCTTTTTCTGATGGAAAAATCCACTTGCCCAACACTGCAATAATAAGAAAGAAACCAACAGCTTTTGCCAATATAATCGCAATTCCGATAATATCAGTTCCTGTTTCGCCAGCGGCAATCGGCACAAGGATAGCAACTAGTGCCAAAGAAGCAATATCATCCAATATAGCAGAAGTCATAATTCCTGTTGCTGCCATGGTTCGGTTTAAGCCCTCACTATTCAAAGTGTAGTGGTCTAATAAACTCGGACACATTTTTAGCCTATATAATACTGAAAACAGAGGTTAGATAATGTCAAAGAAACAAAGATTATCATTTACGGTTGAGCAGCGTCGTGATTATGCCAAATTGATGGTTGAAGAAGGTTATACCTACAAGCAAGTCATAGATATATCAGGTGCAGGTCAAACAGCGGTCAGTCGCTGGAAAAAGCAATATATTGATGAAATTCACGGAAAAACACCCCAAGGAACTCAAGCAATGACAGCTGAGCAACAAGAAATCCAAAGGCTGAAAAAAGAATTATGGCGTGCCAAAAGTGTAATGGTCAAGTTTCATTAATAGTGATATAATTTGAAAAATAGTAATAACAAACCTACTAACTTAGGCCCTCAGTACCACATCCCAATTTAATATTTTAATGGATTTGTTATTTTCGTATATATTACAAAAGAAATTTTCAACTTTCAATAGTATTGTTTGTACATTGAGCACTATTAAATAGTGCAAATATTTTGAGTCTGAGAATTAAATTACTATCTTATCTCTAAATTGAGGCTATGACAAATTTCCAAAAAATTCGGAAAAGATGTCATAATGTTTTCGCAATTCTTTACTGTGATATTTCCTTCTGCAAATTGTCCGGCGATTAAAAAGCTCATGGCACAACGATGGTCGTCTTCTGAGTCAACAGTACCACCAGATAAGTTTCCGCCTTGAATGATGATTCCGTCTTCCAGTTCTTGACAATCACAACCCAATGTTTTTAAACCATCCGCCATAACAGTGATGCGGTCGCTTTCTTTTTTACGTAATTCCATCGCTCCGGTGAGTTTGGTTTCGCCTTTTGCCAGAGCAGCTGCAATAAACAGAATCGGAAACTCATCAATTGCTGAAGCGATGTATTCATGCGGAATTTCGATACCATGAAGTTGTGATGATTTGACGACCACATCGGCAATGGATTCGCCTGCCTGCACTGTTTCATTCACGATAGAAATATCGGCACCCATTCGTTTAAGAATATCAATCACACCCGAACGACTGGGGTTTACACATAGATTTTTAAAAGTGAGTTGCGAATTTTCCGACAAGCATACCAAAACCATAAAAAACGCCGCGGATGAAATATCTGCCGGAACAACAACTTTAGTGGCTTTGAGTGTTTGTCCACCTTGCATTTTGACAGTTAGATTTTGCTTATCCACACTCAACTTGCAACCAAATCCTTGCAACATATTTTCGGTATGATCTCGGGATAATTTGGGTTCTGAAACCACTGTTTCACCATCGGCATAAAGACCGGCAAGTAAAATACAGGATTTCACCTGAGCGCTGGCAATCGGCGATTGATAATTGATAGCTTTAAGCTTTTCAATCGGTGAAAATTTCAATGGGGCGGTTTCATTTTCATCAGGTTCAATTTTTGCTCCCATCATTTCCAAGGGTTTTATAATTCGTCCCATTGGACGTGAATTTAATGATTTGTCACCTAATATTTCACTTTCAAAATTTTGTGCGGCTAAAACACCTGAAAGCAAACGCATTCCTGTTCCTGAATTGCCACAATCAATTTTGCCGGAGTTTGGTGGTTTTAAACCATTTTTCCCGATTCCATGAACAAAATATTTATCATCTTTTTTGACAATTTTCACACCCATGCTTTGCATCGCTCGCATGGTGGATAGGCAATCAGCTGATTCCAGAAAACCACTCACTTCGGTCACACCTTCAGCCAATCCACCTAAAATCATAGAACGGTGAGATATGGATTTATCACCCGGTACAACGACATCACAATTTAATTCCAACTTCTTTTGCGGAGTTGAAATCAGTGTATTTTTAATTTCAGCCACAAACTTCTTCCATGGCTTTATCAAGCCTTTGCATTTGCGCTTGGGTGCCAATGGTGATGCGCAGATAATTAGGCAATCCATAATTTCCGACCGGGCGAGTGATAATTCCTCGTTTAAGCAATTCCATATAAATTCCTGAGGATTCTTGGGCAAAATCAACAAGCAAGAAATTTCCTTTTGACGGAACAAAACGCAAATCCAGTTTTTCACAAGTTTGTTGCAGTATTTGCATGCCTTCACGGTTTTCAACCAGTGATTTTTGCAAGAAATCCTTATCATCAATCGCGGCTTGTGCCGCAGCTAAAGCTAAAGAATTGACATTAAACGGCTCACGAATGCGGTTTAAAACATTAGCAATATCCGGATTGCTCAAGGCATAACCCACACGCAAACCGGCTAATCCGTAAGCTTTGGAAAATGTTCGGGTAACGACTAAATTGTTAAACTCCGAAAGCCAAAGACTGGCGTCAACTATTTCATCATCTGAAGAATATTCCAGATAGGCTTCATCAACCACAACTATCACATTTTCAGGAACTTTAGCAATAAAGTTTTTCAACTCGGATTCTGATAAATGATTGCCGGTTGGATTATTCGGATTCGCAATAAAAACCAGTCGTGTGTTTTCATCAATGGCATCAAACATTGCCTCCAAATCATGTCCTAACGGCGAATCGCTATCCCAGCTTTTTGCCGGAATTTGTTTATGAGTGGCGCCAACAGCCTGAATTGCTAACGGATAAACGGCAAAACAATATTGTGAATACACCGCATTCAGTTCGGGCGTAAGAAAAGCCTCTGCTAATAACACCAAAACATCATTAGAGCCATTTCCCAAAGTGATACCATCTATTGAAATATTATGCTTGGCTGATAAGGCTTTTT
>JAGRJO010000135.1 GCA_020442725.1 Lysobacterales bacterium | reverse complement strand
GTTGTGGTTGAGGGTGATTCTTTTCATCGTTATGATCGTGTAACCATGAAGAAGAAAGTTCAGCAGGCTCAAAAGGAAAAGCGGAACTTTAGTCACTTTGGTTTTGAGGCAAATATTCTGAAAGATTTGGAAAATATGTTTAAGACCTACGGTGAAAATGGTGTGTGTAAACGACGTTTTTATTTGCACTCTGAACAGGAAGCTGCTCCCTATGGGCAAAATCCGGGTGAGTTCACGCCTTGGGAGGATGCCGGTGAGGGAAGCGATTTGATGCTTTATGAAGGACTCCACGGAGCGGTTGTGAATGATAAGCACGGAATTGATATTGCTAAATATGCAGATTTAAAAATCGGTGTTGTTCCCATTGTGAATTTGGAATGGATTCAAAAAATTCACCGTGATACAGCTCAAAGAGGTTATAAACCCGAAGAAGTAACGGATACCATTTTGAGAAGAATGAGGGACTATGTCAATGTCATCACTCCGCAGTTTTCACAAACTGATATTAATTTCCAGAGAATTCCATTAGTTGATACCTCAAATCCTTTTATATCTAGAGATATACCGACCAGTGATGAATCAAAAGTTGTAGTTCGTTTTAAAGATTCTGTAGCACTAAAAATAGATTTTCACTATTTACAATCCATGTTGAAAGATTCGTATATGTCAAGACGTAATACGATTGTCGTTCCCGGAGGAAAGATGCAGCTGGCTATGGAAGTGATTCTGCATTCAATTATTGAACGTATGTTGCAAAAGTCGAAAAAATTACGCAAATAGTATCAATTCAGAATGGTTGAAAGCAGTTTTGAAGTTTAAACAAAACTGCTTTTTGTCGGCAGGATTTTCATAACATCTGCAAAAATTCCTGCCGCTGTGACATTAGCACCGGCACCATATCCACGCAGAACCATCGGAATCGGCTGGTAATAATGGCTGTAAAACGAAATGGCATTCTCACCATCTTTTACCGCATAAAGAGCAGAATCAGCAGAGACTTTGACAATTTTTACCGAGCAATTTTCTCCATCTACAATACCAATATATCTTAGTACACAATTATCTTGTGCGGCTTCTTGGGTGAGTTGGTTGATAGATTCATCTAAAGACGGCAGCTTTTGCATAAACTCATCGGTGGTTTTGCAAGCATTGAGCTCATCGGTCAATAATGATTCCACATTAACATTTTCCAGTTCCAGATTGAGTCCGGCTTCTCTGGCAATAATCAGAACTTTACGGGCGATATCCATCCCGGATAAGTCATCTCTGGGATCAGGTTCGGTGAAGCCTTTTTCTTTTGCTTTGGTAACGGCCTCTGATAATGACATGCCTTCATCCAGTTTGCCGAAGATATAAGACATCGATCCGGATAAAATTCCTTCAAACTTAATCAACTTATCACCGGCACGAAGCAAATTTCTGAACGTATCAATAACCGGCAACCCAGCACCGACATTGGTTTCGTAATTAAACTGACGATTCGTTTTAAGAGCTGTATTTTTGAGTTTTATGTAATAAGAGTAGTCTAAAGTGTTCGCTTTTTTATTGGCGGCTACGACATGATAACCGGCTTTAAAGAAGTCAAGGTAAGCAGAGGCAACGCTTTCAGATGATGTGCAGTCAACAATGATTGGATTAATCATGTTTGTTTGCTGTCTGAAAGTTTTCAGTTTCTCTCTGCTTATATCTTGCAAATCGGTTTTCATCAGCTCTCTGTAATTGGCAATGTCAATTCCTGTGCCATCGAGTAAAGCTCCTTTGGAATTGACAATTCCGCAGACTTTGATATTAATGTTTTGTTTTTGCAGATACTCATGTTGCTTCTCAATTTGTTTCAGGAACGCTTCGCCAACTAATCCGCAACCGACGAGAATGATTTCGACTTGTTGAACCGAATTAAAAAATAATTGGTGACAGCTATTTAAAGCTCGTTTGGTGCGATTTTCTTCAATCACTGCGGAAATCGAGCGTTCATTGGAGCCTTGCGCAATGGCTACAATGTTGACGTTGGCAACGGCGAGAGACTGAAAAAATTGAGCGGCTGTGCCACGGCGTTTTTTCATGTTGTCGGAAATCAAGGTTATTACCGAAAGGTTGTCTCTGAAATTGATTGGCTCCAGCATGTTGTTTTTGATTTCAAGTTCAAAAGCCTTTTGCAGACATGACTGGGCTTTGTCTTTGGATTGAGTATCAATACAAAAACTGATTGAATATTCTGAGGAAGACTGGGTAATCAAGACAATACTGATATTTTGTTCGGACATCGCATCAAAAACTCGTGCTGCCATGCCGACCATGCCTTTCATTCCCGGACCACTCACAGTCACCATAGTGATGTTATGTAAACTTGAAATAGCAGTCGCAAAATTTTGTGTTTGGTGTGATTGGTGGCTAATGAGTGTTCCTTGACAATCTACATTAAAAGTGTTGCGAATAGTGCAGGGAATATTCGCTTGCATCAATGGCGTGATGGTTTTCGGATGCAATACGCTGGCTCCGAAATAGGAAAGCTCCATGGCTTCGTGATAACTGAGTTGCGGTATCAGGTATGCAGATTCAATCTCGTTGGGATTGGCATTGAAAACACCGTCAACATCGGTCCATATCTGGCAATTTTCGGCATTTAACGCAATTGCAAGAAGTGCTGATGAATAGTCCGAGCCATTCCTGCCAAGAGTGGTCGGCTGTCCGTATTGATCCGATGCAGTGAATCCAGGCATCAATAATACGTCTGCTTGAGTGTCTTTGCGTTTTGACAAATTGACTTTTGTTTTTTCAATATCAACATCGCCTTTAAAAATATCATTACCAGTTTTTATGCATTCTCTGGCATCTATGATTTCAACTTTTAATCCTTGTGAAAACAGCAATGAATACATAATCGCAATTGACAATTGCTCACCTAGCGTGACTAGCCAAGCGTAAATATTGTCGGGACATTGCTGAAGCAGCTCAATTCCTTGTAACTTGGCTTCGGCTTCTCTAAACAGATAATTGATGCTAGTTAGTTGTCTTTGGGCTTCCAATGCACAGGCACAATTGAGTTGAACGAGTGTTTGTTGGTGATTGTTTTCTAATATCTGCAAATGATGCTTCCAGTCATCACCACACTTAGCCATTTCGATAATTGAAATTAACTCGTCAGTTGTTTTACCCATTGCGGAGAGTACAACAGCTGTTTTGCTGTTTTTTGATGATTCTAAAATGATGTTTGCAACAGTTTGCAGTCTCTCGGAATTGGCTAACGATGTGCCTCCAAATTTATGAATTAGCATCTTCTAATATACTTTTGGTTAAAAATCGAACTATAGCAAATGCAGCAAGCAATCACTATGGGAAAATTGAAAATGTTATAAATTGTGCTGGAATTTGATGTACTGCACGTTTCCTGTCATGCTTTCGAATGACGAGGAATTGTTGCTTGATGAATCTTTATTAAATCTTTTTTTAGACCCGAGAGAGATTGTGGTTTCATCGGAAAAGTGCCAGTCGAGTTCAAAACCTAATCTTGAGTTTTCCATAAAGTTTTCAGTATCATCTTCAACAAAAAAATCGGTATTGACTGATGCTCCAAATTTATTGTTTCTGATACCGAAACCGAATGATGTGGTTGTGACTTCTTCGTTATTGAAGCCAATGGAATCAGCACCATCTATTTGTCCGTAATCAAAGTTCAGGTTTAATTTATACTCGTCACCTAATCCCAGCTCAGATGAAATACCCAGTTTGTAGCCTGAAAAATTCCGGTTAAGATCTGAGGAAAGATTTAAACCATTTTGGCTAATATTCAAGGATTTATTCAAACCTGGAAAGTAAAGAGATTTAGAGTTGACAGGATTGAAGGAATCAGAACCACGACCAGGCTCATTTGATACCAGATAATTATCAAACACATTCAGGCTTAAACTGACTTTATCTCTAAAATTCCATGCGAATGATATTTCATTATTCAATAAAACATCTTCATTGTTTAAAACTTGAAAACTCTTGTCGGCCTGAGTGACTTTGGTTTTAATCCAATCTGAAGTGTTGTCTTTTCTCGTGAAAGAACCTATAGGGTTATATTGTACTTGTTTTTCAAGAGAGGATTCTGTTGTGTCATTAACTAATATTATTGAGCTATTTTCAGCATAAGCAGCACCATTGCCCAGCAATGCAAGAGCAGATAGAGTGCATATTTTGAAAAAGGTTCTGTTCATATCTAAATGTTAATAATTACAACAAGTTACAATAAGTATTTAATCTTTAACTATATGTTTCTTTGCGATACTACCAATTATACACATAAAAATCAACTAAAACGTGAATTGGTTCAAGTAATTTAACATTTGTTAAAAATCGTTATTTTTCATCACTTTGCTTCATAACTTTTCCTAAATCTAATATTTCTTGTTTTTGCTCTTTAGTGATTGGATAGATTTCATCAATGGTACATTTAAAATGCGGATTATTTGGTACAATGATGCTGTCAAATTTACTGTTGAGTTTTGTGCTGAAAGACTGATTCAAGGCAATGTTATGGGTAATGTCTAAATCATTACAGTAACTTGCCAGTGTCAATAAATAGGATTTTTTATGGTTGCTATCAATAATAAGATGTTTGTTATCTAATTCAGCCCAACCCATAAATTTAAAAGTGTTAATACTTTTAACCGATTGTAAATTATTATTGCTGATATATTCTGCATAAGGCATATAGCTTTTATTTCCTTTGTTTTGCGTATTTGCGCATGCAGAAATAAAAACTACTATAAAGCTTATCAATGAAATTGTTAGAATTTTCTGACTTGTTGTGTTCATCTTGATTCTCGCTATTTGATTTAAATTGATCTGTAATATGTTACTTTTTCATCGATGTTAGGGCGGGTTCGATCTTTAGGAATACACTCCGGAGTTCCAATGTGAAAGAATCCAGCTATGGATTCATGAGCTTTTAACCCTAACTGATTCTTTGCTTCCTTATCAAATGCGCACCAGTTGGTCACCCACTGACTACCAAATCCCAAGGCGGAGCTTGCAATGTTAATATGTTGACAAACCGCACCACATGATAAAAGTTGCTCAAAAACCGGAGTTCTGTGTTCGACCGGTGAAAATACCACCACAATCACCAATGGTGCATGTGAGTAACGCATTTTCTCAGCCTGAATTTGTTCTTCTGTTAAATCACATTGCTTTTGGCGGATAGCACAGAAGGTTTCTCCAAGTTTCTTGCGCTCTTCGTCTTTGACAATTATAAACCTCCAAGGTTCCAGTTTTCTGTGATCGGGGACGCGACAGGCAATTTCAAGAATGGTGTTTAATTGCTCATCAGATGGACCCGGTTTTGTAAGGTTTCTGGACAGAACTGAACGACGGTTCAACAACAGTTCTAATGCTGATATGTTTTGGTTGGTAGATGTATTCATAAGTAATCGCTAATATAATCGAATAAGGGTTTGCATCATTGGCTAAATACTAGCATAATAATGTGTGATTAAAACAAGAAAGGGTAGTTTATGTCAATAACTGTTGGATTTGTTAGTGAGGTGACAGAACTGGAGCGAAGAGTTGCGCTGGTGCCGGAAACCGCTAAAAAAATAATAAAAGCAGGATGGAAAGTTCTCATGCAATCAGGGGCCGGAAATTCTGCCGGATTCTTGGATGCAGATTATGACGGATGTGAAATTGTAAAAGATGCAAACGCTGTCTTATCTAAAGCAGATGTGATTGTATGTATCTCAGCACCATCCAATGAAACAATCACAAATA